>JAFGIF010000279.1 GCA_016929755.1 Deltaproteobacteria bacterium
CGACAATTCAGTTGGTTTTTTATCCAAACCACCGGAGCCGATTTCCACCGTTTCCCTGGCCCCTGCTCCTCCTGAATAGTACCCGGTTGGTGGCCCTTCATGAGGAATAAGCATGTATTGGGGAGCTATAATTTCTCCAGTAGCCCTGGCAACCATCAGCTCAATCGTGGCCTCGAGGCCAGGGCCGACTTTGTTTGCCCGGAAAAACGGGACCATCTGCCTGCGCTCGATATAACCGATGAATCCATCAGGGAAGATCGATTCCAGATCATAACCTATCTCAACTCGCACCTGAGATCCTTCCGGATCTAGCAGGAAAAGTACTCCTCGGGCTCCGCTGGTATTTTTACCAACATGAAATTTATCAAACAGGTCAGATGCTTTACGGTCTATATCAGGCGGACTTTTCGAGAGTATAACGATCTTAATATCTATATCGAAATCTTCAAGCAGCATTTTATTCAGGGAAGTGATGTGTGACTTTTCTTCCGCAGTAACCAAATCCATTCGGTCGTAGATGTGGATTGAATCATTTGCCTTGGCAAAGCATCCCCATAGCAGCCAGGTTATGGCTGCCAGGTAAATACATATTTTCAAATGATCCCTCGTCATACAGTATCTCCATCTCCTGCTAGAGGGCGTCAGCGCTGTTGTTCTTCACATAAAAAGTTATATCGGCATTTTGTCGTGATTTATAAAAAATTTCATTATCAGAAAAAACCAGGCTGTATAATTCAATCTGATTTATTGGTACATAATTTCCATGTTATCGGGTGACGGTCTATCCCCCGTTTATGAGATCTCCCAGACCCCCTAACACCGAACCCTCGCCCTTGCGAGAGCCGCCTGCAGATGGCGCATGCTGCAGAATCCTGTCAGCCATTCTGGAAAAGGGCATGCTTTGCAGAAAAACCGTACCCGAACCGCTAAGCGTCGCCAGGAAAAGACCTTCGCCACCGAAAAACATTGATTTCAAATTACCGGCAAGCGCGATGTCATACGAGATCCCGGGATCAAATGCAACCAGGCAGCCTGTATCAACCACAACGGTTTCGCCGTTTAGTTTCTTTTCGATTACAGTGCCGCCCGCATGTACGAAAACCATGCCGTCCCCGCGCAGACGCTGGAGAATGAATCCCTCTCCCCCAAAAAATCCCGTGCCAAGGCGCTTGGCAAGCGCAATCCCGATTTCAGTGCCCAGGGCGGCACACAGAAATGCATCTTTCTGGCAGAGAAGTTCTCCGCCGAGCCGAGCCATATCAATGGGAATAATCTTGCCGGGATAGGGCGCGGAGAAAGCCACGTGTTTTTTTTCACCACCGGCGTTGGTAAAATGGGTCATGAAAATCGACTCTCCGGTCAGGACCCGCTTGCCGGCCCCCAGCAGTTTTCCCAGCAGGCCTTCTGCAGGCTTTGAGCCATCACCCATCTTGCTTTCAAAGACGATACCGTTTTCCATATAATTCATGGCTCCTGCCTCGGCAATTACAGTTTCGCCGGGATCAAGCTCAACCTCGACAATCTGAATATCATCTCCGATAATCGTATAATCTACTTCGTGACACTGCATGCAAAGCACCTCCTTTTTAAGAAAACCAATTGAGCCGATAATATCGGTTTTTTAAAAATTTGAAAAGTGCCCTTCGGGATGATTCAATTTTGACCATTGAGGAAGGGTTGGCGTGATTTAAATTATAGGGTCGAAAGAATGAGATAAGATATTGTTACGTGAGGGATTCCTTAAAGATCAGTCAAGATCCAGTCATCGATGATATGTTCTGTGAGCTGGTCGGGATGAATATAGCACTCGGACACCACTTTCCCCCGCACTGAAATCCCTGCCAGATGGACCGTGTCCGGATCACCGGAAACCAGGGGATGCCACCACAAAAGATCCCGGCCCTCGGCAAGCAGCCGATAGGCACACGTGCCGGGCAGCCACTGAAGTTCCCTGGCTTTTTTTGGGTTCAGCGCCAGACAGGCAGGTTCGACCTGCTTGCGGTCATGATAGGCAAGACAGCGACACGTGCGTGTATTAAGAAGTTTGCATGCTACATTGGTGTAATATACCTGCCTGGTTTCCTCATCTTCGAGTTTGATCATACAGCATCTGCCACATCCGTCGCACAATAGTTCCCACTCGTGTGGTGTCATTTCCTCCAGCAACTTGATTTTCCAGAATGGGCTCTGATCATTTGACATTTACAAATCATCTTGCCTTAATTCCGGCCATAATTCAATAAGTCTTAAATGATGTTTAATTCAAATCAGTTCAGAGATTTTGTTCCGGTGGGTATTGTATATTCATGTTGAGAAAGGCCCCTGGCCGGATGCAAGTCAGATAGTAGTGCTGTAAGATAAATGGATTTTTAAAGACATCAAACCGAACGGATGTAATTTTGGATGCAGTCTTTAATGGTATTCCAGGTCCGGATGCGCTTGGCATCGTCAGTCTCCAGCAGGGTTGCCCGGAATCCTTTCCTTTCGCAGCAAAACCCTGTGAGTGGAACTATGCAGATGCCGGTGGCACCCAGCAGGTAGTAAACAAAGCGTTTATCCACCTCGACTCCCTGCAGAGTTTTTTCGATGTACTCTCGAACCGCCGGATTGGGAATTGGCAGTGTCTGCTGACTGTTCAGAACTCCATCTTCAAACAATATGGTAAAGTAAAATGCCCCCTGCGGCTTATTGATAATAATGCCTTCTATCGGAGAAAAAATTTCGAATGCTTCGGCGGCACGGTTTTCGAATATTTTTCTGCGCTGATTCAGATGTTTGCTGTAGCGCGGATCACCCATTACTTTGGGGATAGCCAGTTGGGGCAGGCTGGTTGAACATACCTCGAGCATCTTGGCATTTATCAAACTTTTTGTGTAGAGTTTAAAGTCCAGCTTGTCCTGATTAAAGACCTCGATCCAGCCGCAACGGGCACCCGGCCAGGGGAATTCCTTGGAAATTCCTCTGAGCGAAATACCGGGTACATCCCTGATAACCTCGCTTAAGTGAACGGTGGACGCACCGTTATATACAATGTGTGCATATATTTCGTCGCAGATGACGAACACCTTATGGCGTCTGGCTATATTGATCATTTCTTCCAGAACCGAACGCGGATAGACTGCTCCGGTTGGGTTGTCAGGATTAATTATCAGAATTCCGGCAATAGAATCGTTATATTTAATCTTGTTTTCCAGGTCCTCCAGGTCAGGCATCCATTTGTTGCGGGGGTCCAGTTCATACGTGAGGTGTTCATACCCGGAATGGGCGGCCTCGGCTGATGAATGAGTGGAGTATGCCGGCGACGGGCCAATTACCCGGGCTTCCCGTTTTAGAAACCCGAATATTTTGGCTACTGCATCGCCCAGGCC
>JAFGIF010000280.1 GCA_016929755.1 Deltaproteobacteria bacterium
GGTATATAGAGTGTCTTTACCGCTTCGAAGACCCTTCCGGCAATGCCTTCGCCGGGATTGAGCCGAATCGGGGCCCGCTGGGGTGAATAACCCATGTGCGATGCAGAAACCACGTAGAGACTCCGGGTCTTCCCGTCCAGCAACATTATGGATATACTATAGATTCCCGTATGCTGTTTGATGATATCCAACTGACGGAAAAAAATCTCCTCCCAATGGGAAAGGCTCATTCCTTTCAAGGCTTCGCCCATTTCCTTCAGCAGGGAAAGTTCGGCAATTTTTTGTTCATACCCCTGCTCCAGGGATACCATACGTTTCTTGAAAAATGATTCGAGTGTTTCTTCCATCTTTACAGATGCAGAATATTTCTGACCCTTCCCAAGAGGTCTGCGTGGGTTTGCGCCACAATTTCGGACGAGAGAGAGTTCTTTTTTCTCCCTTTGAGATAGCACACAGCGGTATGATTCAGCCCTTCTAGGTTCATGCTTCCGGTATGCGCAATCATATCGGCTATATGTATAGTTGCGGCCTGGGCCAAATGAGTCGCCTTGCTGGGTAAATGGTGAGCCAATAGCCCGTCCACCAGGGGTTCCGGCAGATTCCAGCGTTCGGCTATAAAAGCGCCCATTTCAGCATGTGTTAATCCGTATATGCTTTCTTCCTCTGCCAGATCATTGAGATCTGATGCTCGCTCCAGTGCTCCGATCTTTTCGCCCCGCTGTAGAAATACTATTTTCCCCAGATCATGCAACAGCCCCAGCGTATAAATCATATCTTTCGTGTCTCGCTCAAGCTCAGACCCCAACCATTGAGCCAAATGCGCAACCAGGAGCGAATGCTCCCACAGAACCTGTGTATTCTTGGGAGAAAGATTCTTGATAACGTCATAGACGGCAATGGAAAAGGACAGGTTCACAACCTCCTCATTTCCAAGGATAACCACCGCATGTTCAACAGAATTTATCTGCCGTGGGAAACCGTAAAAAGCTGAATTTACGACCTTTAAAAGCCGCGAAGTCAAAACCGGGTCATGTTCGATCAGGGCTGCCAATTTTACGGCACTGATCAAGGGGTCTCGTACCAAATCCAAGACCTGCCGCGAGATCGAAGGCAAGGTAAAGAGATGTTCGATGGTTCTGAATCTTCGTAGGGTATTTTTGCCCTTCTCAAGTTTCTCCTGCATCTTTTCCTGATAGCCCCAACCATCAACAACACGGCTCAGCGCTTGTGGGCTGATAGGCTTTTCTTCAGGATTTGTACCAACTATCCCATGCGGAAGCAGTCCTTTTACTTCCACCTGTTCCGCTGGTGTCATGGAAGATAATACCATTTGAATTTCTTCAGGATGAGAGGCCATAAACGCATAAAGCTGGTAAAATGAAGAAGAGATGAATCGATTAACCGGTGTTCGCTGTTTCTCTATTTTTTTCACTTCTTTTATGCTTTCCCATAAGAGCTGAACCCAGGGCGAGCTATCGCTGAAACGTAACCGCTGCATTGCCAGGAGATAAAGGCTTTGAATATCATCACCATCCTGAGGAAAACCTGCAATCCCTTTGGGGATCGAAAGAAACAACGCGTCGGATTCTTCAACCCCGAGACCAAATGTAGCGATTATCACAAAGTCCCGGTAGTATACGGTCGTATCGGTTTCCCGTTTGTTTCTGACCACATGGTCTTTATAGTCCTGCGGTACGACCACGACGGACATTTTTCCCCCCAGCGCAGCCACCTTTTTCAGCTCAATCTCAAGGGGGTAAAATGGGTTTCTTTTATCCATAACTCAACTATCGTCTGAAATAGATATAATCTTGACTTGATCGCACGGCTCCCCTACAATTTTTAAATACCCTAGAGGGGAAATAACTATGATAACAGTTGAAGATGCGAGAAAGACGATTCTTTCACATATAGAACCCCTGGCGCCTGAAAAAATGTACATCCTGGATGCTCTGGGAAGGTATCTGGCTGAGGATGTGCATTCTCCAATTGCAATCCCCCAGGTGAACAATTCTGCAATGGATGGATACGCTGTGCGCTCTGACGACATCGTCAATCCGGAAACTAAGTTAACGGTGATTTATGATTTACCTGCAGGAACCTTGCCCAAAGGCCCTGTTGGAAGCAACCAGGCCGTGCGTATCATGACCGGTGCTCCGGTTCCACCCGGTGCCGATGCCGTAGTTATGAGAGAGAATACCGAAGAATCCGCCCATGAAGTCATTATCAAAACCATTCCCAAAAAACATGAACACATCCGCTTCATGGGTGAAGATATCGCAGAAAAAGCTCTTGTTTTAAAAAAAGGGGCCTTAATCGGGCCTGCCCAGATAGGGGTTCTGGCTAGCATCATGTGTTCAATGGTCCACTGCCACCAACGCCCGGTGGTTGCCGTTCTGGGAACAGGAGATGAAATCGTCGACTTGGATCAAGACCTTTCTGAAGGGAAAGTCGTTTCATCAAATTCATACACCCTGATCAGCCTGATAAAAACAATCGGTGGAATACCCTTGTACCTGGGAATAGCCAAAGACAACAGACAGGATCTGCAAGAAAAATTTTCAAGAGCAAAGCGGGCAGATCTCATTCTGACATCCGGCGGTGTTTCATTGGGTGATTACGATCTTGTGAAAAAAATCATGACATCCGGAGAAAACCGGATGGAATTCTGGCAAGTGGAAATGAAACCTGGAAAACCTCTTGCTTTCGGAAACATCAATGGAATTCCAGCCATAGGGTTGCCTGGCAACCCGGTCTCGACCATGATTTCCTTCTATCAATTCGCCCGTCCGGCAATTTTGAAGATGCTGGGCGCTGACAACCTTATGCTTCCGTGTGTGAAAGCGAAACTTAAAACACCGCTGAAAAAAAAGACGGACCGGGCTCACTACATTCGGGGTATTCTCCGGACCCAAGGGCAGGAGTTGGTCGTTAGCTCGACCGGCCCTCAGGGTTCCGGCATCCTCACATCCATGGCCGATGCAAACTGTTTTATTGTACTGCCGAAAGAAACCTCCTCGGCCGAAGTCAACGAACTGGTAGAATGTGAACTATTCCAAATGGCTTCAATTTTACCCGAACAGTGATAAACTCGCATTCTGCCAGATTCCCGCATCCATAAGCTGTAGTAATATATTTACAGTCTTTTCCAAGAAAAGTATTTTCAATATTGACAATTATGAATTTATGGGTATATGTAGCCATCTTTTAAATATTAACTGGAGGGACGGATGTTAAGGACAGAAGAGCTCCTTGAAATCAAGAACCAGTTGGTGTCAATGAAAAATGAAATATTGGCAGCTCTCGAAGAAAAGGTAAAATCGAGAGATATCTCCGAACATAGAGATATCGGAGATATATTTGATGACGCCGACCTTGAACAATTAAGAGAGTTCAATCTGATGTTAACCACCAGAGAACGTCAAAAATTGAAACAGATTGAAACAGCACTATCCAAAGCAGAACGCGGCGAATACGGCTATTGTGAGGATTGTGGGCAGCCGATTCCCATCGGCAGGCTCAAGGCTATGCCGTTTGCAACCTTGTGTGTGAAGTGCAAATCTGAACGTGAATGCTTGGAAGGGTCGTCATCTGCTTACATCGAGGAAAAGGGTTAAGCCTATGTCCCACAGGATAGAGGTTGGTCTGAAATCCCACCTCTTTGATGCCCGTGGACAAAAAATAAAGCGCCAGATACTGCAAGCCTTTCCGGATGTAACGTCTATATCCAAACTCATCTGTATAGATGTATACAATATCGATTATCAACAAATCAGTGATATATGGTGTCATGAGGCATTCTGTGATCCGGTTATTCAGAATATCGCCGTTGACGGCCTCATCTCCAAGACCTTTGATTGGTACATTGAGATCGGGTACAAGCCGGGTGTAACCGACAATGTGGGTCATTCTGCAGCCTATGCTCTGGAATTGATAAGTGGGATAAAGATACCTGTCTACGCGGCAAAGGCCTACCTGATAAATGGAACAATTGACCGCAAAACCATCACGGCAATCACCGAAGAATGTCTGGCAAATACCCTTGTTCATTATTTTAGAATATTCTCGAAAAAAGAGATCCTTCATTCAATCGAGCCCTACATTCCAAAAGTTACGGGACTGTATGATCCCCGCATAGAAGAACTCTCTCTCGATATAGAGGACGAAGAACTGCTTAGTCTTTCCCAAAAAAGAACGTTGGCTCTCAATCTGGCAGAAATGAAAGCCATTCAGGCCTACCTGAAAAATGAGGATATACTTCAGGAACGCAAACCTTTAGGGCTGGGCGGCACAATTACCGATGTAGAGCTGGAAGCCCTGGCACAGACTTGGTCTGAACATTGCAAACATAAGATTTTCAATGCCCATATAACTTATGAAGAAGACGGCAAAATAGAAGAGATTCACTCATTGTTTAAAACCTATATTCAGGGAGCAACAAAGAAAATCAGAGAGAGCCTAGGCAGCCAAGACATCTGTATCAGCGTATTTACAGACAATGCTGGCGTGATCCGCTTTTCCCCTGAATATAATCTCGTTTTCAAGGTTGAAACCCATAACTCTCCCTCGGCACTGGATCCCTACGGTGGAGCGCTGACCGGTATTGTCGGCGTGAACAGGGACCCGTTTGGTACCGGCCTGGGGGCAAGACTTATTTTCAATACTGATGTCTTCTGCTTTGCCAGCCCCTTTTATGATAATCCGCTTCCCCAGAAAATCCTTCATCCGCGTCGCATCTTCGAAGGGGTGCGCGAGGGAGTCGAGCATGGTGGAAACAAATCCGGCATACCCACGGTCAACGGCTGTCTCGTATTTGACGAACGCTATCTTGGCAAGCCCCTGGTATATTGTGGAACCGCGGGAATTATGCCGAAAAAAATAGGCTCGCGGCCTTCACACATAAAGCAGATCAAACCAGGGGATTTGATAGTGATGTCCGGGGGAAAAATCGGTAAAGACGGCATCCATGGAGCCACTTTCTCCTCTGAGGAACTTCACGAGGATTCTCCGACTTCTGCGGTCCAGATCGGTGACCCGATAACCCAGAAGAAATTGACGGATTTTCTCCTGAGAGCCAGAGATCTGGAGCTCTATCGTACTATTACCGACAATGGGGCGGGTGGTCTTTCATCATCGGTAGGCGAGCTGGCACTGCTGAGCGGCGGGTGCCTTATTGAACTGGAAAAGCCTCCCCTGAAGTATTTTGGCCTCAGCCCGTGGGAAATTCTACTCTCTGAAGCCCAGGAACGCATGACTTTGGCGATAGCGCCCGAAAAGATAGAAAAGTTCCTGGATCTCTCGGAACAAATGGATGTTGAATCGACAGTGGTCGGCAACTTCACCGATTCCGGATTCTTCCACTGCACCTATAACGATCGCACCGTAGCCTATCTGCGTTTGGATTTTCTACATCAGGGTTTGCCGGACATGCACCTCAAGGCTAGTTGGCAGTCAAAGCCTCTCAATGATCCCGAAACGCCAATTCCGGATGACCATACTGCCAAGCTTACGGAAATGCTTGGGCGGCTTAATATCTGCTCGAAAGAATATGTCGTAAGACAGTATGACCACGAAGTCCAGGGTGGTTCGGTTGTCAAACCGCTGACTGGTCTGAACAATGACGGGCCCTCCGATGCCGGTGTTTTTCGTCCATTTTTAAACGACATGCAAGGGATCGTGGTATCCAACGGCATTGTGCCCAGATACTCCGACATTGACACCTACCACATGACGGCTTGTGCTCTGGACGAGGCCCTTCGAAATTATATATGTGTAGGAGGTAATCCCGAACACTGGGCATGCCTTGACAATTTCTGCTGGTGTGATCCTGTTGTGAGTGATCGCAACCCGGACGGAGAATATAAATTGGCGCAGCTGGTCCGTTCAAACAAGGCTCTTTTTGACTATGCAACGGCCTTTAATTGTCCGCTTATTTCCGGCAAGGACAGCATGAAAAATGATTACATTGTTGGCGATATCAAAATCTCCATCCCTCCCACGATTCTGATATCGGTCATCGGCAAGATCGAAGATGCTTCTTCGGCTGTCACCATGGACATAAAGCACAGTGATGAACTTGTATATATCCTCGGAAACACGAAGAAGGAGCTTGGAGGTTCGGAATATCTGGCTTCCTACAGTCTCCTTGGCACCAGTGTACCCACCGTAAACGCAGCCTCTGCCCTAAAGCGCTACCGTAATCTTCACCGGGCAATTAAGCGGGGAATCATATCTGCCGCACATGATTTATCCGACGGGGGCCTGGGCGTGTGTTTGGCCGAAATGGCCTTTGCCGGCGGTTATGGTATTGAAATTGATTTAGAAAAAATTCCGATTGAAGGGAAACTGAACGAAACGGAAATACTCTATTCCGAGACTGCCAGCAGAATAATCGTGACATTACCTTCTCGGCACACTTTAGAATTTGAAGATATTTTCGGCGACGATGCGTCATGCATAGGCAAAACCATACAGGAAAAACGCCTTATCGTCAAAGGCATCGCAGAACTTCTGGTATGTACAGACCTTGACGCCTTAAGACAGGCCTGGAAAGCCCCCTTGGATTTTTCATTATGACAAAAACCGTTAAAGCCCTGGTTATATCAGGTTATGGCACCAACTGTGAAATAGAAACGGCCTTTGCCTGCCGATACGCCGGAGCCGTTTGTGATATCATCCATATCAGTGATATCTTACGTGGTAGTGTATCTATAAGCGACTACCACTTCCTGTGCCTGGCCGGAGGGTTTCTGGATGGAGATGATCTCGGATCAGCTCAAGTGGAAAGTATTCGGCTCCGCTATGCCAAGATCGCTGAATCGGGACATACTATGTTTCAGGAAATCATAGATTTTATCGAGCGCGGCAGTCTTGTCATGGGAGTATGTAACGGTTTTCAGGCCTTGGTAAAATCAGGACTGCTGCCCGGGAATCCATTTGGTAAAAGATGCGTATCTCTAACCTTTAACGACTCCGCCAAATTTGAAGACCGCTGGGTGCGGCTAAAGGTAAACGTGGACAGCCCATGTGTCTTTACCCGTGGAATTGATCAAATTATGCTCCCGGTACGCCACGGAGAGGGAAAAATCATTACCGATACCAGCGAGACACTCGAAGATATCATAGACCACCGGCTAGATGCTCTGTTTTATGCATCTGCGGACGGGAATCCCACGATAGACTACCCTGATAATCCCAATGGCTCATTGCATGCCATCGCCGGTCTTTGTGATCGAAGCGGTCGTATTTTCGGGATGATGCCACACCCGGAGGCCTTTACGCACCGAACCAATCATCCGCATTGGACCCGCCGTCAGGATCTGGCGGAGCGCGGCCAAGGCATGACTATCTTTGATAATGCCGTCAAGTTCCTGAGAGCAAGTATTTGAGCAGTTCTTGCAATAAAAAACGCCTGTGGGTTAAATGCTCTATTTA
>JAFGIF010000044.1 GCA_016929755.1 Deltaproteobacteria bacterium
CGAGATGGATTACGCGATTATAGGTTATAAACAATGATGTGCACCATCCTAATGATATTTTCAGAATCCCCGCCCAAGAGGCAAAACCGATGAAACGTGTTATTGTAGTGGGTGCTCAAGTGCCGTTTGTAAAAGGTGGCGCCGAACTCCTCTGCGAGAGTCTGGCTCATGCAATTAATGGGCTGGATGGAATTGAAGCGGAATTAGTTCAGCTACCGTTCAAATGGTATCCCGAGGAACAGATGTTGAATGACATCATGGCATGGCGTTTGATTGATCTGTCTGAATCCAATGGAACGAAGGTAGATCTTGTTATCGCAACAAAGTTTCCAACCTACGCCCTGCAACACAGCCATAAAGCCCTGTGGTTGATTCATCAGCACAGGACCCTGTATGATCTGGAAAACACCGAATACGACAGTTGGAGATTTGAAGATAACGCAAAAGTCGTAAGAGATAAAATTCGCAGTCTTGACGATAAATTCTTTGCTGAATGCAGGTGCCATTATACTATTTCAAGAACCGTTTCCTCCAGACTCAAAAATTACAACGGATTTGACAGTGAACCACTGTTCCCTCCACCAAACCTGGCAGATCGCATCCAACCGGGTACGTACGGCGAAAGAGTTATATATATAGGCAGACTGGAACCCAACAAGCGACCGGACCTTTTAATCTCCTCCGCAAGTCGTGTTCCGGAAGCTAAAATATCAATTATCGGGAAAGGTAGAAAACAGGACATCGACAGGCTTAAATCGCTTATCGAAAAAACGGGTATTTCCGGGAGGTGCGAGCTTCTTGGTTTTCTTCCTGATGATGAGCTCCTCCGGCGTTTATCAACTGCACGAGCTGTCTTTTATGCGCCGTACGATGAAGATTACGGATACGCAACGATAGAGGCATTTCTCGCGATGAAGCCTGTTATAACCTGTATTGACAGCGGAGAAGTGAGATCGTTTGTTGAAGAGACCGGTTCCGGTTTCGTGTCCGATGCAGATCCCGACACCATGGCGGATAATCTTCGCAAGGTGTACGATATGACAGACGCAGAGTTGGTTGAAATGGCTTCTCGTGGGCACGAACTTTCCAAAGGAATAACCTGGGATAAAGTGCTTAAAAAGCTAGTGCTAGATAATCTCTGAGGCTGATCCATTATGATAAATATCGCAGTCGTAACTCCCTGGCCACCTCAACATACAGGAATAGCCGATTATGCCTTCGATTTAGTTTCCGGGTTATCAAAACTGGATATCTCAACACACGTATATACGGACTGCGAAAATCCTAAAATGCTTGACAATGTAAAAATCTTACAGATCAAAAGCTGCGATCCGTCCGAATTACGCGGTTACGATATAATTATTTATCAAATGGGCAATAATGTAACTTTTCATCTTTATATGCTTGATTTGGTCAAGGAATACGGTGGTATCGTACACCTGCATGACATGGTTTTGCATCACATCATGGGGTGGATAACGTGGATGCAGAATAACGCGGAATCATACTTTAATCTTTTAGAAAAATGGTATGGCAGAAATGTCTCTTTAATATGTGGTGACTTGATGAAACATGACACAATGCCCTGGGAGTGTGAGGTAGTCACAGACCTTCCATTGTTTGAAGAGCTGATTCAATATGCTGATGCGTGCATTGTCCATTCCGAATTCGCAAGAAAGAGCGTTAATGAGGCTTTACCCGACCTCAACGTATATAAACTTACACAGGCATATGAGGGGATGGAGATTATAGAAAAAAAATACGACCACAGTGGAAAAAAGCTTAAAATCGGTATTTTTGGTGTAATCGAACCCAACAAACATGTGGATGTAATTTTAAGGAGCCTCTCAGATTTTAAGGAATATGCCTCTTCCTGGGAGGCGCATATCGTCGGGAGTGTGGGGAATATATGCAAAGACATCCCTGGAATTCCGGCAAAACTCGGAATCAAGAAAAATGTATTCTTTCATGGAAGGCCTGATAGCAAGAAATTCAACACCCTGCTATCTGATATGGATATCATCATTTCCTTGCGATATCCGACTATGGGGGAAACATCTGCCGTAATCGCAAGAGCCATGCAGATGGGCATACCGGTTATTGTGAATAACATCGGTTGGTATGGAGAGTTGCCCGACTTTGTCGATAAAGTATCCGTTAAAAACACGCAAAGTGAACTATCAGTGTTATTGGAGAAGTATCTCTTTGACAGAAATTATTTGAAAGAAAAGAAAAAAGATTTTGTCATTTATTCTCAAACCGAGATGGATTTCGACAAAATTGTGAGGGATTATTTCGATATACTTATGAGACAACACCAAAAAGAATGCCCTCAGAGACCGGCTGAAAATCATAAAGTAATTGAACTGGCATCACAGACCCTCTCTGATCTTGATCTTTGTGAGGATTTATTTTTAGAGAAGATAGTTAAAAAACTTAGTATTATATTTCAAAACACAAACAAAGGTTCTAAACTATGAAAAAGTTATCTTTCCCGATGTCTGCCCACAAGCGATTTCTTTCCAATAATCCTGTAGCATATGAAAAAGCCATCCAATCAGCAAAATCTTATGTCTCACAGATGGAAGAAGGAAGTGTTCTTTGGCTCTACTGTAAACCTTTTGATGCTATGGCGCATAATCCTGAATATTTTCGCCTGATGTATGATTTGCTCAATTTAATCCAAAAGATGCAGATTACTCCGCAAGGAAGAATTTTAGAAGTTGGTAGCGGACCTGGGTGGGTCACTGAAATTTTATTAATGTTGGGTTTCAAAGTTGACGCTATTGAACCATCGGAAGATTTGACAAAAATTGCCCGAGAACGCTGCAAAGCTTTAGAACAGCACTATCACCGTAATGTATATTCAAATGTCTATTTTCATGCAACAACCCTTGAAGAGATTGAGTTTAAGGATGAACAATTCGATGCAATTATCTTTTTTGATGTTTTGCATCATATAGTTGATGAAGAAATTGCCCTAGAAAAATGTTTTCGCTTTCTTAAAAGAGGGGGAACTCTAGGTATTAGTGAAGGGGCATGGCATCCCGATTTTAAAGCAGTCGAAGAATATCTGTTACAAGAAATGCGGAAATATGGCACCTTAGAAAATCCCTTTTCTGTAAAATATTTAGATTATCTTCTCGATAAATATGGGTTTATCGATATTACAAGATGTGTATCCGTAAATGGATTATTTTCAGAAGAACAACTCTCTCAACCTCTTCATAACTTTATATTTTGTCAATTAAAAGAGGTGAATAACATCATTGCACGTAGACCCTATGGAAACTACCCCAACTGTTATCAGCTTAATTTTAAAACTGATGCTCGGATAAATATTCTCGCAGAGAGAATTAATTCCGAAGCTCGAACTGCATCACTGGATGTCCGCATCGAAAACACAGGTGATACCTTCTGGTGTAGTTGTGGTTCTCAGACAGGTTATGTCACAATCGCACTTCGACAAGGATTGCCTGAAGCCGCTAACTTTATAGAAGCACAACAGCGATATATAATCGCAAGATCCTTAATTCCTGGAGATGCCCTTGAAATGACTCTCATTTTCAACCTACCTATTAATGCTCCGTTAGAAAATTGGGAATTAGATTTAGTTTGTGAGGGGTTTTTCTGGTTTTCCAGTCGCGGCATTCAATCTTGTCCAATACTGACCTTCCCCCCCAAAACAGGACCAGTTGAAAGTTGACGGCTTCTTAAAGCAAGCAACTTCATATATTTCAGGGAAAACCATGTTTGAGCAATTTAAGTGAGACCTTTAAATTCTTCTGAGTAATCCCCCGGCTTTGCCGAGGGACTCCCAGAGTTTGACAAATTCGTGAATATAAGAAAGCCTTCCGGCCGTGAACCGTTCAAAGTTTACAGCACGGGAGGCACGTAATGGAACATGTACAGAGTTTAAGTCATACGAAGTGGGAATGCAATTATTACGTGGTATGGGCACCAAAATGCCGGAGAAAGGTGCTATAAGAGCAGTTGCTACAATATCTCGGATCAACGTTCAGGGACCTCTCAATGCAAAGAGAAAGTAAAGTATTGGAGGGGCATCTCCGATCCGATCATGTTCATATGCTGATCTCCAGACTGCCGAAATACGATGTGGCGCAAGTGTTTGATTTCATCAAAGGTAAGAGTGCTATTCATATAACGAGAAATTTTATGGGACATCGCAAGAATTTTAATGGGGAACGTTTCTGGGCTCGTGGCTACTATGTTTCTACAGTTGGCAAAGATGAAGCGATCATCCGGCGATACATCAGGGAAGAAGAGCAGGAAGATTGTCGTATCGATCAACTAAGTGTCTTATATGAATAACCACCTTTAGGTGGTTATTCATATAATCTGCTTTGAGTGGTTCGTAAATTCAAGCCTCCGGCTTTGCCGGAGGTATACGATTTTTGTCATTTCGAAAGAATAATAATATGAGAATAAATAACTTAATAATACAGGCTTGCCGGGATTTTTCACTTTGGGCAAAACAACAACACAAGGTGAACTAAATGACACATAGTGATAGTTATTCAAGTCTATTAAAAAGTAACCACCTTTTCTTGAATATTTTTGTAATTATATTTCTTGCCCTCCTTGCACCAGCCTTAAAGCTTTTAACTTTTAATAGCGACTATTTCAGCATCTCAGCTTTAGAGGCTTTTATAGCTGTATTATCCATAAGCCTAATTTTCGTACTTCCTTTACTAGTTCTTACTTTATTTAAGCCATTGCGCCAACCTCTCCTTTTATTTGTCATTTTTATTCTCATTGCCTCTGTGACCACAACGTTTCTGCTCCCTGTAAGCCTTGGCGTCATTGATGGAATTGATACGGCTTCTCTTGAAATAAGAAAAGAATCTCAACTTTTTGTGTTTTTTACCTTATTGGTATTCCTTTTTTTTCTTGCACTTTTTGCTTTTTCTTCGCGATTTGGTGGGAAGGCCTTACGATTGATTCATGTGCTAAAGTTAATCTCCATTACCTACGTTGTTTTCTTTGCCGTTTTTACGGCCTTTTCTATCCCCGTCTTGTTTCCAAAAACAACATCCAAGGGTCACGCATTTGCACCGGTTTCTCCTGAAAAAAATATTTTTGTCATCAGTTTTGACCAAATCCAGGGCTCTTTCATGGAAGGCTACATCAAGAAATGTCCAGAAAAACAATCCATTTTTGATGGATTTGTATTTTATCCGGATGCCGCGGCGACATACCCCAACACACAATATTCAATCAGCTCAACTTTACTTGGTAGGATTGCTAAAAATGCAAGTGAAAGTGGACACTATGCCTTCAAATCCTTAGATTCGATTTTGGCAACCGCTGAAGTAAGAGGATTTAAGATATATGCAAACAGTTCCTTTAAGAGCAGTACGTCTGAATGTGTGACATGCTTTGATGAACACAGCGGTTTTAATATAATTAAGAGCTACGAGCTCATTCGCCATTCTGTAAATCTGGCTTTCGGTATTGATATTTCTGCATGTGGTTTAACCCTGCCGCAACGATTGGCAGGCCATGTTGATCCAAGGCTCAAAGATCATTTATGGCAGATTGACTTGTATGAGCTTCAACAGGTGATAGATAACTTAACAAAAAACAGTCAAAAACCCGCCCTTTATTTTATGCATTTTCTTGGCACCCATCAGCCGTTCATCTATAATCACAAATGCACATTGAAGACCCCTGAGGAAATATCCCGGTCTCAGAATATTCGAGGCGCAAAAGATAACATAGCCTGTCTTATCTCTCTTGTAAACGCCTTCATCACACGTTTAAAGGAATTATCCATTTACGATAACTCAATGATTTTTATTATTTCAGATCATGGGTATGAATCAAATATCAATAAGTTGTATTATGAAGAAAATGGCCTGCAATTTTTTACAGAGACCAGTATGGCATTGGGAGATAGTAAAAATATCAAACCTGCAGGTGCTTACAACCCGATCCTTTTTTTTAAAGATTTTCAGTCAAGGGGCGATTTGCTAATTAATCACTCTCCAGCCTCGCTCATAGATATTGCCCCGACAATCTGTGAAGCTATTCAATGTGATCGGTACTGGGAGGGGTTTAGTCTTCGGGATGAAATACCGTCCAATCGTAAAAGGGAATTTTGGCAATACTTTGGAGGTGCTGGCAAACAGCGAAGTGAGGCCAATGGTACAGACAAGTTACACGAGGGGCTAGATGTCTGGTGGAAAATAAACAGTTTTAGAGGTCCCCTTCATCCAAATCTGGCATTTGCGCTGGGTTTAACCGAAGAACAATATTCCAGACAGTATACCCTTGGTGAATCGATTGGTTTTGGTGCGAATGGAACCAGTAATATCTATACCACCTATGGCTGGAGTGGTCAGGAAGAAAGAGCTCGCTGGACAGAAGGTCCGAAGGCTGGAATAAAAATTAATGCCCTGGGATCTGAAGGAAAAGATCTGCTGTTACGCTTGAATGCTCTTGCCTATCTGGGGAATAATCTTAAATACCAGGAAGTTGGTGTTATTGTAAATGGAACTCAAATCAAAAGATCGAAACTTACAGGGCTTGACTGGTACGAGGCGTTTATTCCAGCAGATGTATCCTCAGGTGGTTCGCTGGAGATCGTTTTTACAATCAGCGATCCGACGGCACCCTGCGAAGTGAGCGATTCAAAAGACTGTCGTAAGTTGGGAATGGCTGTCAGGGAAGTGATTGTGAGTGAGTCTAAACCGGCGTTTGCACCAGCCGGTATCGAATGAGTTGTAAAAATTAAATGGTATGGGAACAAGTAAAAGATGTAAATCCCGGCGACAAAGTAGAAAATTCGGCAAAAATTAAAGCGCCCAAGGCTGTTGGAGAATATATCATTGAATTTGATATGGTGCAGGAACAGGTGGTGTTAGTTGCGGAAACTCTGAGATTAGACGTGGTGGTTGAGTGAGTCTCTGAGCATATATTTAAATAGTTACATAGCTATTCGCTGATCAGCAAACAGCTATGTAACCTCACTAATATCAAATGTGAACTATCCATTACTCGTTGCTAAGTACCACGCCGGTTATCTTGTCACTAACTGTATCATGATATATGTGAATTTGACTTCCTTGACTTTGAGCGGTTAATATGATGGCCAATAGCTCGTTACCAACAGTCGTATCAAGATATCTTTGAAGTTGCCAAGTGCCTGCACTGTTTTTAACGTGCAGAAGGTAGGCTGGTCCGCTGGAGACGCCTATTTTAACAACGTCCAGACTATAGTACCACTGACTTGCATTTGAAGCACTCACAACAAACACTGTTGAAAATAAAAGCACAGCCAGAACAACAATAACTTTTTTAGTTTTCATGATCGTTCCTCCTTTTAGATAAGTAATCTCTAATTCTAACTATATTCCTTAAATAACTACTAACCATAAAATTATAATTACATTTATAACAAATTCTTGTCACTGTCAATTATCATTGTAATTCTTTTTTAGAAATTTCATCTTTTTCACAATATAAGGATAGCAAGGCTAAATTGATTTTGGTTGCAAGATGCCGATATCTTAATAAACCCGTACAAACAAACCTTGGAATTCTTATCTACCTCTCAGAATTACTCTCTATACGCTTTAACAAGAATAGTATGCGGCCGTTTTGCAGAGTAATCCGGTCTTCGAAATGGAATACTTTACCGAAACTGGATTGAAATTCCTCCAGGTTGTAAGGAAGGTGGTCATCACCCCGATTTCTCAGAAGTTTCTGCACCATGGGATCGCTTGGAGGTACAAATTCCACCAGCAGATATTTCCCGAGCGTTCCAAACCATTCGGCGATTAATGAAAGAGGGACACAAGCAGAGAACACTAAATGGTGGATCAGTGCCAAAGCCAGAATCAAGTCTGCAGGGCCACGATCGGCCAAGCTTAAACGTTCGCGACTATCCCAACCAAGTCCCGGAGAGGGGTTGGCGAGGTTCATTGTCAAAGGGAGAATCGTTCCTGCTGTATCTGTTGTCGTAACCTTTTGATAAAGATATTCCGTACAGGCCGGGTCTTCGTCAATACTCACCACAAATGCCCCATTGGAGGCTGCGATCAGAGAATATTCTCCTGTATTGGCCCCCAGGTCCCACACCATTTGAGGGTGCAGATCCCTCACTACTTTATTTACATATGCTGACTTCGTCGTAACATCCTCTGATTCGTAAGTTCGGATTTCTTCGTATTGTTCCCAGATCTTTGAAGAACGCTTCCACTGAATCCCTTCTATTGTCCGATGTAAAGAATGTATCAGACCTATGAGACCACGGTCGCTGACCTTTGGTTTCTTGATCGTTTTTGCGTTGCCTATGTTCTCTTTTCTATCGGCCATGCCCTGGGCTTTGGCATGCAAAGTCAAATGCATAAGAAGTCCTGGTCGGTATCTCTTCCAAAACGGGACAATTTCTGCCGCCAGGTCAAGGGGAAAGCCATCTATGTAATTACGCCATAGGGATAGCATACGAATATCGCAATATGCAGCCATGGCCAAGGGGGCCAGGAAATGTGAGCAGAACTGGCCATAGGCCACCCAAGGACTTTCAGGGATCCTTTTCCCCACAGAGAGAGTGTCAATCAGGACCACACGCCTACCATCAAACTGCGCGTTAAAGGCGCTGGCATCCCGGAGCCAGAAACCACTGGGCAGGATCATCTCCATAGATTCGAGGTGGATCAGGGCGGCTTGTTTGAGCAAGGAAAAGGGCCATTCCCATGGATAGCTGATCATTGGGAGGCGGGGGTGGCTTAAACAATAAGCTGTTCCCTGGGGGACCATATCTCCGATTTCTACCTCATCATAGGGAAGCAATAACCCTCCCTCAATGAGATTAGCATAGATGCCTGCATCTCTTGCTGCTTCAAAGTCTGTAACACCGGGGTCAAAAATACTCCGGTAGATTCTGCCATCTTCACTGAAGACCTGTCCTGAAGGATCCCTGAAGGACCCGGTATTAGTTGCCATCTGAGTAATGCCCGCCTCTATTCATCCCTTTTCCGACCAAATAAGCCACTTAAAAACGCCTTCAATCGACGCCAATATATACCAACCGATACAGTAACAACCGCTACAGCTGCAATCACCGCCTGAATGATCATGCTTCCCGTTCCCGGATCTAGATATGCATTGGCCCGGTTCACAAAAACAAGTGGTAAAACAGTGCAGAGCACAACAATAACAAATCTTTTCATTTAGAATTATCCTCCTTAAAACAATTTCATCAGCGTGGGATTTATGAACAAACTTTTTGAACTTACTAAACCAACCCGTCAGTTCATCTTAGATGTTTAGATTTAAGCTGCTGTATGTGTCACCATCTCTTCTTCAACCATCATCCGTGCCACATCCCGCATCTTGTGTCTTGCTGTCCAACCAAGTTTTTTAGAAGCCTTGTCCGGGTTGGCCTTTATAGTGAGTATATCCGTCGGCCTGAACAGATCATTATCTATTTCCACATGGTCCTGCCATTTCAAATTCAGGCATGAGAAAATTTCACCGATAAAATCTTCTAAAGTATTACTCTCACCCGTGGCAATAATGTAATCATCGGGAGTCTCCTGCTGAAGCATGAGCCACATGGCCTCGACATATTCCGGAGCCCAGCCCCAATCCCTCTGAATAGCAATGTTGCCAAGCATAAGCTTCTCCTTGCTTCCGGCGGCAATGCGACAGGCGGTAGATACGATCTTTTTTGTAACAAAGCGTTTGGGCCGCAGTGGTGATTCATGATTGAAGAGGAGTCCCGAACAGGCAAAAAGTCCGTAGGCCTCCCGATAATTCGCCACCTGCCAAAAGGCCGCAGCCTTGGCAACGGCATATGGACTCATTGGATGAAAGGGGGTGGATTCATCGGCCGCGTGAGCGTCCGTATCACCAAAACATTCGCTCGAAGCGGCATTATAGATCCGAATCGGCTTTCCCAAAAACCGTACGGTTTCAAGGAGATTAAGTGTGCCGATGCTGACACTCTCAAAGGTTTCCATCGGCTGGTCAAACGAGAGCCCCACAGAACTCTGACCTGCCAGATTGTACACTTCATCAGGTTTGTGCTTATTGATAACCTGGAGGACACTCTTGAAGTCATTCAGAGAAACAGATTCCAATCTGATCTTGTCGTAAGTCCCCAGGCGAACAAGATTTGGAAACGAAGACATTTGCACATCCCTGGAAGTTCCTATGACTTCATAACCCTTTTCCAGAAGAAAACGGCTTAGATAGGAACCGTCCTGGCCGGAAACTCCTAATATAAGTGCTTTCTTCATGTCACGGGTTTCTTTCTTTTTTAAGAGGGATCGTTACTGATAAATATTGTGCAGAGAAATATTAGGCAACGATCCGATTTTCTTCAATGGCATTAGTAAATATCTGCTATGTAGCCACTTTTTTTTTACGGTCGTCCGAATAAAATACATTTAGCCATAAATGTCAATGAAATTATATGAATAAATTTGGAAAATTCACACCTTGTGGGTGCTACATATGAAATTCGACAATTTGTTATGCGCTTACGGGCAACTTATATGAGTTCGCCAATCAACCCGAACAAATACGTTTTTGATCTCCCCTCCCCTCTTGCGTGCGTATCAATCGTTAAGCAGTAGTAAAAATAAGGCTGGCACGACACTCGCCCCACCGGTCGCGGTACCATCCAGACGGAACGCAAAGTCCTGCTCTGAAAGACCCCAGGTGGAAACATCTTGTACCGATGTCCAGGAGGTTGGAAAACCAAATCCCGCACCGGGATTTATGACCTGAGCATCATACCCGTTAGCGGTACAGGAGACATGCCGGCCATACTGACCATACGTAGCGAAGTTCAATTCGGGGTAAAAAACAAACCAATACTTTCCGGCCTGGAGGTTGACAGGTGTGGTCAGGTTCAAAGTCACGTTTGTGTCATATCCGTTTACACCTTCGCTCAGAGCAATCTGTGGGTCCGAAGGGGTTACCCTGAGACTCCATACGGGAGATCCCGAGCCTCCCAGTCCGCCGTCAGGATAACCGGCAGGCATGCCTGAACTGTTGTTCCATATCTGAAAGTTGAGGTAATCCGCACTTGCTAATTGGCATTCTTCGTTCCACGTATCCCCGGGGATAAATATCTTGTTGATCTCCCAGTCGCGGGTACTGGTAAAATCATCGGCTATCCAGATGTCATCATCGTTTAGAGTCGTCTCAAAATCCTGGTTGGCATTGGCGATTGTGTTGTCAATACTGCCCGGTTGATCCCACAGGACGTTATCTTCGCCGAAAGAGACATCCAGGGTCTGCCAGTAGAGGCTGTAATATGTATCAGGATCATCAAAATACGTGCAGTCGTAGTTCATGTGCATGGCCATACGAAAAAGACCGTTGGGACGGCCTCCACCGGACGTACCCCAGCTATTAAGAATGATCCAGTAATGA
>JAFGIF010000281.1 GCA_016929755.1 Deltaproteobacteria bacterium
ATCTGATGTCCTTGGGGTTATCCAGGCCAAGCTGCTCATAGCCGGCCTGAGCCTCTTCATACTTGCCTGTTTCATAGAGTTCGTCGGGGTGCTCGGCTCCATGGGCCTGAACGATCAGT
Organism: Deltaproteobacteria bacterium; assembly: GCA_016929755.1. Lineage (GTDB taxonomy): Bacteria > Desulfobacterota > Desulfomonilia > UBA1062 > UBA1062 > JAFGIF01. The sequence continues at coordinate 120 of JAFGIF010000281.1, forward strand.
CCCAATATGACAAGCAAACCTGAAAATATGCGTACGATACGCATCATAATATTTTACTCCGGGAAGTGTAATTTTCCAAACGGCGTTCCCTGATCAGCCCTTCTATCATCAAGAGCACAAGGGCCGCTACAATAAAGGCGCTAAAACGCTCTTCATATACCTTGATCTTGCCGCTTTTCAACTCGGCCGCTTGAGTACGCGAACGGATACCGGTAAAATAAATGACATCCAGATCAAAATCCCCGCTGAGCGCCCGCACATATATTCCGCCGGTAGAGTCGGCAATCTGCCGCAGCCCCTCTTCGTCCAGCCTGGAAAGCACGATTTTGCCCGAATCATCCTTGGCAAAGCCGCCCGTGTCACCAGGTACAGGGCCGCCCTCGCTCCGCCCTATACCGAAAACAAATATTTTCACTCCGCTTGCACCGGCCTTGCGTGCTGCTTCCAGACCCCGGCCCTCGTTATCCTCGCCATCGGTTATCAGCATGATCACCCTGTCGGTAGCAGACTCGGGATCAAACGATTTCAGTGCCACCTCGATTGCATCACCCAGATCTGTGCCGGGTACGGGTATCAGATCCGGGCTGAGCTGTCCCAGAAACATCTCCAGGGCTGCATAGTCGAGCGTGAGCGGACACTGGACAAATGCCGAACCCGAAAAGGCAATCAGCCCCAGCCGATCACCCTGAACGACCCGTAAAAAATCAAGAACTTCTCGACGGGCCTGCTCAAGACGAGTCGGCTTGACATCCTCCACCAGCATGCTTGGGGAGACATCGAAAACAATCATGATATCAACCCCCTTCTGGAAAACTTCCTGGTAGTGGGAGCCCCAGCGGGGACCGGCCAAGGCAATGATCAGCAGCGCCAGAGCGCTCAGCAGCAGTACCCCTTTGAAAAAGGTCATCCCCTTGCGTTCAGGGGCAGTCAGGCGCGGGAGCAGATCCTGGTCTGCCAGGCGCTCCAGGGCACGCCGCCTGCGCCGCTGATACATGGCAAGTCCCACAATCACCAGGGGCATAAACCAGAGAAAATGCAGCATCCATAGCTTGACAAAGGTCATGGCAGCACCCTCAGAATCGTCAGTCGCAAAATCAGCTCCAGGAACAAAAAAATCAGGGCCGGGATAAGAAACCAGCGGTAAAGCTCCCTGTAGTGGAAAAATTCCTTAAGTTTGACCTCTGACTTTTCTTCCTTGTCAATAAGATCATATATCCCGGCAAGCTGTTCGCTGTCAGAGGCCAGATAAAATTTGCCGCCACCTGTCAATGCCACGTTCCGAAGCGTCTCTTCGTCCAGATCCACCCGCTGATAGACTGTGCGCTCACCGAAGATGGTATTGACCTTGAATGGAGCTTCACCCTTAGAGCCAACACCGATTGTATAGATCTTCACACCGACGGCGGCGGCTGCTGCTGCGGCCTGGACAGGTAAAAGTTCTCCGGCGTTATTACGGCCGTCGGTCAGCAGGATCAGAATCTTTGATGCGGCATTCAGGTCCTTGAGGCGCTTGGCACTCACCGCAATGGCCGAACCAATGGCGGTACTGTCACCGGCCATACCGATCTGCATCCCTTCGACCAGGCTAAGCAACAATCCCTTGTCCATGGTAAGCGGGGCCTGGGTAAAAGCCTCCTGGCCGAAAACAATCAGGCCGATACGATCGTGTTCACGTTTACTGATAAAATCGTTCACCACCTTCTTGACTGCGGTGAGCCGGGTGACAGGATCGCCGTCGAGAGTAAAGTCGAGGGCCTGCATGGAACCTGATGTATCCAGGGTCAGCATGATGTCCACACCCGGGGAGAGTATCTCCCGCTCCACATTATAGAGCTGCGGCCTGGCACAAGCCAGAACCAGCAGTACCAGACAGACGGCCCGCAGCATGAGAGGAAGCCTGCCTTTAAACTTGTCCGCCGAGCCGGCAAACCTGATAAGGGAAGAAGTCACGGAATACCGGATGGATTGCTCTTTGCGTACAAACATCCACACGATCCATGCAACGACAAGAATCAGAGGGACAATTAAGGCTACGGGATATGCGAAACGGAACATCATGCCTTCTGTTCCTCATCTAAAACATTGCCGGGATCAGGCTGAAGCATGGAAGATGTCTCGTCGATGTAGCTCAGAGCTGTTGCAACTTCTCCATCTCTTCTTGCGGATGTAGGTATCGCATCGGCAAATTTCACCAGGTCGGCCTGCTTGAGCAGGCCGACTATCGAATAATCTTCTTTGTGGCTGATGCTGCTCGAAATCTCTTCAGTGGTAAATTCGGCCGCCGGAAAACCTCGTATTTCTTCCAGATAATGTTTGAGTATCTCGGAGAAGCGGAAATAAAATGCCTTATATTTACCCTGCTCAAAACTCCCGGATCGAAGCAGGTCATCGATCGATCTTTTAGCACGCACATGCGGAGCAATCTGTTGTGGCCGCCATCTGCTGGCATCTGTTCTGCGTTTATACCAGATAATCATGCCGAGAATTGCCACAACAATCAGTACTGCCGGTATTCCCCAGAAAAGCCAGGGCCTCCAGTATGATTGCGTCGGGATAATGTCTCGTATAGGCTTCAAGCCCCTTTCATCGAGTTTTTGTTCCAGATTCGAGATGACATCAATTCGAATACCCCCGGTCTCCAGCCAGTGCTCATCACCTAGTTCATCTATATATTTCAGCCTGATCGGCCCGGTTCCAAGGGTTTGAGTGCTCTCGAGGATTACCCTGATGCTAATCCGGCCCGGATCAAACTTCTGATCGACTATGCTTGCATTTTCAAGTCCCTGGATATCGATCTTTTCCGGCAGACGTCCACCGCGCGGGAGACAATAGTCCAGATTCAGCAGGACAACAGTTCCCACGGGAGCACTTTCTCTATTCAGGCTGGCCGACAGGCTGCCCTGAGAATCAACGCTTGGTGCTTGCGCGCCTACCGGCAAAGAAGGCAGCAAAATCAGAAACGCAAGGGTCCAAAAAATTGTTCGCACTGTTGATATCCGGCAGTGCTTCATGGGGCAAAGAGGCAATTTTTGCGGGTGAAACCTATACATTCAGCCGTTTTCTCCTATGATGAAACAGGCGTGAAAGCGGTTCAACCACATCCCGGTGGGTTCTCAATTCCACCAAGTCAACCCCGCTTCTGGCCAGCAGTCTGTTAAGATCCGCCTCCTGTTTGCGGCGTTCTTCCCTCCAGGCACGCTGCAGGCTTTTGCTGCTGGTATTGATGATGGCATGTTCTCCGGTTTCCGGATCCTGGACACTCATCAAACCAATGTCAGGCAGCTCATCCTCGGCCGTATCCGCAATCCTGATTACTGTGAGGTCGTGCTTCTTTGCGGTAAGCTTGAGACTGCGATCGTACCCGCTGTCGAGAAAATCCGAGATCAGAAATACGATGGCATGCCGTTTGACCGACCGGTTCAGGTAATTAAGCGCCGCATCGATATTGGTCCGGGGGTCTTGCGGTTCAAAGGTGAAGATGTCCCGAATCAGGCGCCATACATGTGGTGCTCCCTTCTTGGGAGGCAGAAATTTTTCAACCTGCGAGCTGAAAAGGACAGCACCTACCTTATCATTGGTCCTGATGGCCAGAAACGCCAGCATCCCGGCCACCTCGGCCATCAACTCACGTTTGAAACGCGCACGCGTACCGAACAGATGCGATGCCGACAGATCGAGAACCAGCATGATGGTCAGTTCGCGTTCCTCATGAAAGATTTTAACAAACGGTCTTCCATAGCGGGCCGAGACATTCCAGTCGATAGAGCGTATATCGTCGCCTACCTGGTATTCTCGTACCTCGGCAAACTCCATGCCCTGACCCTTGAATGCGCTTTCATACTGGCCTGCATACAAATCATTGGCCAGGCACCTGGTTCTGAAATGGAATTGCTGGATCTTCTTGAGTACTTCAGCTGAAAGCATCAGGGAACCTCGATCCTCTCCAGAATAGTGCTGATCATGTCATCAGTTGTCTTGCCTTCGGCCTCGGCCTCATAGCTTAGAATTATGCGGTGTCTAAGTACATCCGGGGCCATGGATTTGACATCCTGCGGGGTGACATAACCCCTGCCCTGCAGAAATGCATGCGCACGCGACGCCAGTCCGAGCCAGATCGATGCCCTGGGAGAGGCACCGTAGCTGATCATGGAATCCAGATCAAGCCCGAACTCCCGGGGGTTCCTGGTAGCTGCCGCAAGACGTACAATATACTCCATGATCTTTTCTTCCATGTGAATGGAATACATAACTGCCTGGGCCGATGCGAGATCGGAGACCTGCACAACACCGTTTACATGCTCAGTAGCGCCGGAATAGACCCGCTCCATAATCTCTTTTTCCTCCTGGAGACTGGGATAATCGACCTTGATTTTCAACATAAAACGGTCGATCTGAGCCTCAGGTAATGGGTAGGTGCCTTCCTGCTCGATTGGGTTCTGGGTCGCCAGTACCAGGAAAGGCTGCTCCAGCACAAAGGTTTTCTCACCGATGGTGACCTGTTTTTCCTGCATGGCCTCTAAAAGTGCACTTTGAACCTTGGCAGGGGCCCGGTTAATCTCGTCAGCCAGAATGATGTTGTGAAAAATCGGCCCTTTTTTTATCTCAAACGATGCGCTGTCAGGCCGGTATATCTGGGTGCCGAGAATATCCGCCGGCAACAGGTCAGGCGTGAACTGAATACGTTGAAACGAGGTGTTGATGGTTGCGGCCAGGGTCTTAACCGCCGTGGTCTTGGCCAGACCAGGCAGGCCCTCCAACAGCAGATGCCCGCCACATAATAGACCGATCAGCATTCGTTCCACCAGATTGCGCTGGCCCACGACAACCTTTTCCATCTCGGAAACAACCTGACGAACAACAATTGCTTGCTTTTCAACACTTCGGGTAACTTCCTGAATATCCATGAATCTCCCTTCCTACTGTATTTCAGTTCAGATTTATAATTAAATTTTAACAAATTTTTCAATATGTATTTTAAGGGAGCGTGTTTATCCTTCTTTTAAAAATTTTTACTTGCTCAGTAAAGTGTTCAAAAACCCGGGCGCCTCTTTATTCCGAGGACATGATCCTGAAAATATAATTCTTTCACCTTGCACTTCAATTCGTAAAGCAGCTATATTTTCAGAAATAAAGGACATCAAATGAATAAAATCATTATTCAGAGAAAATTCTGCGGCCCACCCGATTCTGGGCACGGGGGATATACCTGCGGTTTGCTGGCAAACTTTATAGACGGGACAGCCGAGGTCAAGCTCCGGCAACCGCCTCCCCTGGAAAAAGAGCTTGATGTTGAAGTATTGCACGACAGTGCAGTGATTCTGAAAGACGGGCAGCTAATTGTTGCAGAAGCCCGGCCAACCAGTCTGGATTTTGATGTCCCTGAGCCGCCCACATATCAGGAAGCCGCGGATGCCGCAAAAAAGTATCTGCGCACGGATGATCATCTCTTTCCCACATGTTTCGTGTGCGGCCCCAAACGAGATAAAAATGACTGTTTTTGTATTTTTGCAGGCCCGGTTGCCGGGAAACCCATGGTTGCCTCGCCATGGACCCCTGATGAATCGCTCGTAGATGAAACAGGCAGAGTACGGCCGGAATTTATCTGGGCCGCTCTTGACTGTCCCGGGGCATATGCTGTGATGGACACCCCTCCCAGCCTGATTATGATGGGAACATTTAGTGCAGATATCAAAGAACGGCCTTATCCCGGCGATATTTGCATAACAATCGGTTGGGAAATCGCAAAAGAAGGCAGAAAACGATATGCAGGCACTGCTTTGTTTTCAAAAACAGGAAAGCTCCTCGGAAAGGCAAAAGCAGTATGGATCGAAATTAACTCATAGCCCGGAATTATAGCAGATTTTATGGCCTGAACAGTACAACTGTTGGTTGTTCGGGTTTAACTTTAAAATCATTATTGATTGCTGCGTATGTGATGTACAGATAATGATTTCTTTATGCTATATATGCTATACAATTGTATAGCTTTATAAATCGTAGAATACGATCTGAATTATGGCGAAACTGACCTTACAGGAATGGCTGCATCGGGCAGAAAACAATCCGCATTTTTTAGAAAATGTGACTGCGCTCAAGCACATCCCGGCCCAGAATGGAAGTTATGCCCCCTACCCTGACTGGATACACCCCCGGCTGAAAGAGGTGCTCAAGGGTCGCGGAATCCATCAAATTTACAGCCACCAGGCGCATGCCATCGATCTGATCAGAAATGGCAAAGATGTGGTACTGGTCACCCCGACTGCCAGCGGCAAAACCCTCTGCTATAATATACCGGTCTTACAGAAGATCCTGGAAGAACCGGAAACCAGGGCTCTCTATCTCTTTCCGACCAAGGCCCTGGCCCAGGACCAGATGCACGAGGTGCACAGCCTGATCGGTCAAATCAAGGCTGACATCAAGACCTACACCTATGACGGCGATACACCGGATGATGCCCGCCAGGCCATCCGCAAACAGGGCCACGTGGTGGTGACCAATCCGGACATGCTGCACACGGGTATCCTGCCGCACCATACCAAATGGCAGAAACTCTTTGCCAATCTGAAATTTATCGTAGTGGACGAATTGCATGTCTACCGCGGGGTATTCGGCAGCCATCTGGCCAATGTTCTGCGGCGACTGGTGCGTATCTGCCGCTTTTACGGTCAGGAACCGGTGTTTATCTGCTGCTCGGCCACAGTGGCCAACCCTAAAGAACACGCTGAACGACTTCTGGAACGAAAGGTGGAACTGATCGCCAAGAGCGGAGCGCCCACCGCGGAAAAGACTTTCATTTTCTATAATCCGCCTATCGTCAACCGCGAACTGGGCATCAGGCAGTCGGCGCTGACCCCCACCAGGAACATTGCCACAGAGCTGATCAACAACAATATCCAGACTATTGTGTTTGCCACCAGCAGACTCAACGTGGAAGTGCTCACAAAATATCTCAAAGACCGTTTTAAAAAGAAATCACCGGTGAGCGACCATTTCGTAACCGGTTATCGCGGAGGTTATCTACCACATCTGCGCCGCAACATAGAAAAGGGCCTTCGCGAACGCCGGATTATGGGTGTTGTCAGCACGAACGCCCTGGAGCTGGGCATCGATATCGGGGCATTGGATGTCTGCATCATGGCAGGCTATCCGGGATCGATTGCCAGCACCTGGCAGCAGGCTGGACGTGCCGGCAGAAGAAGCGGGTCCAGCGTGGCCATCCTGATCTCGCGCAGCACCCCTATGGACCAGTTCATCGTAGAACACCCGGAGTTCTTCTTTGCGAGCTCGCCTGAACACTGCCGCATCAGCCCCGACAATCTGCTGATCCTGCTGCACCATATCAAGAGCGCCGCCTTTGAGCTGCCCTTTGAAAAAGGCGAAACCTTCGGAGGCGAAAATCTGGAGGAAATCCTTAACTATCTCGAGGAAAAAGGCGTGCTGCACCAGGTAACGGATCGCTGGCACTGGGCTGCCGAAAGCTACCCGGCTGACGAGGTAAGCCTGCGGACAATCAACCCTGAAAACGTAGTGGTGGTTGATATCACCGATACCGGCAATCACAAGGTAATTGCCGAGGTAGACTGGGACAGCGCATTTACCACCGTGCATGACGGCGCCATTTATATGGTGGAATCCCGGCAGTACCATGTCGACAAGCTGGATCTGGAACGTAACAAGGCCTACGTGAAACAGGTGGATGTGGACTACTTCACCGATGCCATGACCTACACCAATGTGCGGGTGCTTGACGGTTTTGACATAAAGAAGCCGGGTAAAATCATCGTAGAACACGGGGAAGTACAGGTGACCCGCAAGGTTGTCGGGTATAAAAAAATCAAGTTCTATACTTCCGAAAACGTTGGTTACGGTGATGTAACCCTGCCCGAAAAAGATATGCATACGACCAGCTACTGGTTTACCATGCCCTGGGATCTTCTGGATACGCTCAAACTCAGGCGCGAGGAGATCATTGACGGTCTGACCGGCCTGGCGTACACCCTGCACCACCTTTCCGCCGTAGTGTTGATGTCCGATATACGTGACATCGACCGCTGTATCGGCGATAAGAGCGGTGAATGGTTTGTGCGCCACGGCAATGACAAACGCATGATTACGTCATCCCCCCTGTCCGGCCAGAGCGATGCTCAGGTCATGGTGGATGCCTACGATCCGACAGTTTTCATCTTCGATGCCTATCCTGGTGGCATAGGGTTTTCGGAACTCCTGTTTGTACAGCACGATGAGCTGCTGCGTGCAGCCCGTGACCTGATCAAGGCCTGCCCGTGCGAACACGGCTGCCCGATGTGCGTGGGGCCCGCGCTCGAAGTTGGACCAAGCGCCAAACAGGCCGCTTATGCCATCCTTAAACTGATTGAAAAGTAATGCGTGTTACAGATAAACTGAAACGGCTCACCGGGGAGACCGATAAGCTCCCCAAACTACAATCAAGTAATGAAACCATAAACGAGCTGCGCAGAAAGATCGATACGGTCATCGAGCGCAGCCGGCGTATCGAAGAACGGCATTCCGCGTCATTCAAGGGCAAAGCCCAGCCGCTCGAAAGTGTGATAACCGGTGAAGAAATCGTAAACGAACACGGCACATTCTATTTCACCCGCTCCACCTTTCATGAATCAAGCAGCCATGGCTGCCGCATGGTCGGAGATCTGGCAGACATCGACATGCGCGCTGCCGGTTTGATTGCCGGATCCTCTGAAATAGCCCTTATGAACCCTGCCGACGGTCTTTATCTGGACACCGAGACAACCGGTCTGGCCGGAGGAACCGGAACCTTCCCCTTTTTGATCGGTCTGGGCTGGTTTGAAGACAAAAACTTCGTTACAAGTCAACTGTTTGCCCGCGATTTCCCGGAAGAAAAAGCCATGCTGAACTTTCTACAGGAGATCGCTGCCCAAAAACAATTTCTGGTGACCTTCAACGGCAAGGCCTATGATATAAATCTGCTCTCAACGCGCTTTATCCTCAACCGGCTTGAGGATCCCTTTATAAATATGCCGCATCTCGATCTGCTATTTATCTGCCGCCGCCTGTTCAGGCATCGCCTTGAAAACAGCCGGCTAGTTACGTTGGAATGCGGCATTCTCGGATTTGAACGCACAGGCGATGTACCCGGATACGAAATCCCCCAGCGCTACTTCGACTGGTTGAAAAGGCGCGACGCCCGAGCGCTGGAAGATATTTTCGAACATAACCGGCTGGACATCCTATCAATGGCGGCTCTGAACGCTCACCTGACAGAACTTGTGGGAACAGGAACCAATCCGCCCGATACCCATCCGGGAGATATCATGGCTGTTGCCAGGCTGTTTTTTGAATACGGCGACAGCGTACTTGCGACAAAACTCTACGAAGAACTCATCCACTGTGAATATACCGAAGTAGCCAAAGAAACACGCCGGCAGCTTTCCCTGATCCATAAGCGGGCCGAATGCTGGGAAGATGCAGCCCGGCTCTGGGAAATTATGCTCGCTGACAATCCGCTGGATCTATTCGCCGTGGAAGAACTCGCCAAGTTCCTCGAGCACAAAAAGCATGACTATACCCGTGCGATAGAGCTGATTGAGGTGATCCTCGACCGGCCCGTGGCCGTTGCGCCTTTTGAACACGATGCCCTGATCTATCGTATGGAACGTCTTAAGCGCAAGTCCGGTTTACATCTCACAGACAATGGCGACAATGAGAACCCGGAATAAGATTTATCACTGCCATTTGCAGATCCCAAGCAACTCTTTCCTACTCGAATTTTTCGATAAGGCTGAATAATTTATATCCGATAAACTATTCCAATCCGTCTCCGGCGAGTTCCTCAAGGGCTTTTCGATTAAGAGTTTTGATAAAGCGGCCCTGCATGCTGATCATGCCTTCTTCGACCATTTTTTTCATCACCCGGTTGAGCGTTTCCGGAGTTGCTCCCAGCATCTTGGCCAACTCACGTTGCGTGACGGGCAGTTCAACGATATCTCCACCTTTCCCATCACTTTGTCTGGTCGACATGAGCAGAAATGAAGCAAATCGCTGAGGAATCTCCTTGAGTGAGAGTGACTCCACCAAGGTGAGGGTGTCCTTAAGCCGGTGACAGAGCACGGAAAGCATGTTGAAAAGAATCCGCGGGTTTTGCCTGGCCTCAACCTCCAATACATCACCGGGAAGAACCAGAAGGGTGCTTTCCTCCAATGCCATGGCATCTGCCGGATATACAGATGCGTTCAGAGTGGAACATAAACAGAACATCTCTCCCGGCCTGAAAAGATAGATGGTCTGTTCTTTGCCATCAAAAGAAGTCTTGAAAAGTTTCACCATGCCCTTTTTCACAATGAAAAACGACTGTACTTCGTCGCTCTCGCTGATGATAAACTGGCCGGCCGCATATTTTTTCTCCCTGGCGGATCTGCTCAGAATGCCTAGCTGCTCGGCCGGAATGTCACTGAAAAGCTGAGTGGATTGTAGAAATTCAAGTGTATCCATACGTTTTTCTTTTCTATACAAAAAGTTGATCTATATCAATGCACAACTCCCCGAATGCATCTATTTACTCTCAAGAAGAATGAAAATCGTGCCGGAGGAGGTAACAATGATTACACTTACTAAAAAGACTTTGCATAAACTTGAAAAAAAGTATCGAAACAAGGAAAGGATACCGCTGCGCATCTATTTACGAGCCGGTTGAGGAGGTTCCCAACTGGTGCTGGCTCAGGATGAGCCGGGAGAATTCGACGAAGTCTACGAGGCTGATGGTTTCCGGTTTGTGGTGAATAAAGACCTGGTCAAAATTGCCGGACCGTTCGTAATAGACCACACGTTCCTGGGATTCATGATTTACTCTGATATGATCTCTGAATCCTTCAGTGGCAAAGGATCGTGTTTGCTGTAGAAATTCACTAGGAATCTTCAACTACAAAAATCAAGGCCTAGTTTAGGAAGACTTGGTCATGTAATGGCCTTTGA
>JAFGIF010000282.1 GCA_016929755.1 Deltaproteobacteria bacterium
AAATCAAGGTCCGCTGGTAATTTATTTTAAGATGATGAAAAAGCCCTTGAAATATGTGATGTTATTTCATTAATTAAATGCAAAGAAGCGGGTAAAAAACAATCGGGTGGCAATCCGGAACCGGTCCTTGGCTCACAGGGCAGGTTAATATAAACAATTGTCGCCATTTATTGCCAAATGTGGTTACTATTACGATAATACGTGAAAGGAGATGAGTTGTTTTTTTACGCAACTCTGTATAGGTGTTATGGAGATTAACTTACGCGGCAGACATTTGCTGACATTGTTGGATTTTACCAAGACCGAGATTCTATTCTTGCTGAGAATGGCGCATGATTTGAAAGATGCGAAACGTGCCGGGAAAGAACAGCAGCGCCTGAAAGGTAAAAATATCGCTTTGATTTTCGAAAAGACCTCCACCCGTACGCGCTGTGCATTCGAGGTGGCCGCCTTTGATCAGGGGGCCAATGTTACCTACCTGGGACCTACCGGCACACAGATCGGCTACAAGGAATCGATGAAAGATACGGCCCGCGTGCTGGGAAGAATGTATGATGGAATCGAATATCGCGGCTTTGCCCAGCATACGGTTGAGGTATTGGCACAGAATTCAGGGGTTCCGGTTTGGAACGGATTAACAGATGAATTTCACCCGACCCAGGTGCTGGCCGATTTTATGACAATGGAAGAGCATTCTTCGAAACCGCTGGATAAAATATCATTTTGTTATCTGGGTGATGCCAGAAACAATGTGGCTAATTCACTGATGATCGGCGCAGCCAAAATGGGTATGGAAATACGATTGGGGGCGCCCAAGGCGGTACAGCCGGAAGCGGACCTGGTGGAAAGGTGCAATACTATCGCCCGGGATAGCGGCGCCACAATCATTATCAGCGATGACCTTGAGAGGGCAGTAGCAGGTGTTGATTTTCTGTATACCGATGTCTGGGTTTCGATGGGTGAACCCGATGAGGTCTGGCAGGAGCGCATCGAATTGTTGAAACCCTATCAGATCAATGAACACGTGGTGGAACTGACCGCTAATCCTGAAGTAAGATTTTTACACTGCCTGCCCTCGTTTCACAATCGGGAAACAACCGTGGGGCAGGATATCTATCGCAAGTTCGGTCTCGAAGCCATCGAGGTAACGGACGAGGTTTTCGAATCCGGGGCCTCGATTGTGTTTGATGAGGCTGAAAACAGGATGCATACTATTAAGGCTGTCATGGTGGCCACCCTGGGTTCCTGATGAAAAGTTCTTAAGATGTAGACTATTCGGTCTTCCAGATTTCCTTGAAGGAATGCGGGGCATCGCAGTATTTGCACATGAAGGTGCGTTCGCCATCGCGGTAAAATTCTTTTAAGACTCCTTCAAAATGCTGTTCCGAAGAAATACAATTGGGATTTTGGCAGGAGATCTCTTCGAACTGGTAAATCCTGGGCGGCATGTTCAGCCGGTATTTCTCAACCACCTTATCGCCTTTGATGATATTCAGGGTGCAGCCGGGAGCAACGGCTGCCAGCTGCTTGATCTGCGTTTGATCAAGCCCCTTATGGCGCGGAACCGCGATGAGACCCTTATAGACATTGTAGTTGGTATGAGACATGCCCACACCGGCATAACCGACATCGTAGAAACCGACGATCCGTATAATCAGCGGCAGGTGTTTCCAGATATTTTCAGGGGGTTCACCCTTGCAGATATGATCGATGAATATTCCGTCCTGAATCGGCCGGATACCCTCTTGCGGCTCTTCTTTCTTCTTTGGGCCCGGATCAACACTGATGACAAAATCATCGACGTATTCCGGTTGCTGAAACGGCTGTCCGGAAAAATCTGCCCCGATTTTCCCGGCGATCGCACTCAAAAGAATGTTCCTGGTGTAATAGCCGTTGCGGGATTGGCGTTCATAGCGATTCAGCACGGTAGTGTCGATAAAAGTGGGAATGGTCGGGTGTTCCTTGTGCCGGGGCAGAGGATGGTAAAAACCCGTGCCCTGCGGGATTTTATCCATATACTCTTTGGTAAAGGTGATCTTGGCACGTAATTCCTTCTGACGGTTGAGTATATTTTCACCCATGCGTTCGAGTTGCGGCCTGGTAAAATACCACTTGGAAGCGATGTTGTCCTGTGCGAGATACTCTGCGATCGAATCAAAGATCCTCACCTCAAAACCATTGGTCTTCATTCTCTGGATATAATGCTGCGGCATGGCGATTTCAGGCGGTGCAATCATGTCGACCCGGACTTCTCTGAATATGCGCAGCCCGTCAACCTTCGAGTGAACCGTTCTTCCGTGGAACAGGTCCCCAACAAGGGCTATATGGATATTTGACCTGTCCCAGCCATTGTCTTCGAGAAAGGTGAATTCATCCAGCAGTTCCTGGGTCGGGTGCTCGTGTTTGCCGTCACCGGCATTGATGAACGCCGGGAGTGCCGGGAAATTATGGCGAAGGGCGTATTTTTTTCCGCTGATGTCAAGCCAGCGGCAGACACCTTCCAGTTTAGAGCGGACAATGAAGATGAAGTTGTCGTACCCGATCAGGTTGTTGAACGTATCCGCATAACTTTCCATTTTGTTGATCGATGAATGGCTGGAATCGAATATATTGAATTTAACGTTATGAAACTTGGCTGCATTCTGAAAGGATTCCTTGGTGCGGGTGCTGTCTTCCAGAAATACCTCGTAGATACCGAACTGGGGGTCGTTGATCTTGAATATTTCGATGATATCTTTTTTGCCGGAGGCAATTGCCTCTTTGAGATCACGTGTTTTCTCAAAAAGATATACTATTTCATCCAATGAAACATCACTGATAGTCGCCAGTGTTCTGCTCTGGAATGGGTTAGTAATTTCAATCACCTCCTGGATGATTCATGACAATACTATGAGCATCACTATTTTGTCCAGATAGAAAGTAATGGAAATACGAGGTATGATTATTGATGCTCACACTCATCTCGAAGATGTGCTCTATCCGGGGGGAGGGGCTCTTTTCGGGTGGACGAATTTGTGCAAGAACTTGTTTGTAACCGTTTGGGTGTGGATCGAATAGTTCAAGGGGAAAACCTAATAGTTTGAAAATCATGACAGCTTGTTCTATAACACTATGCTTATGAAAGAATTTTTAATTACGCTGCTGCCCGGTGGAAAGCAGCAGCGTTTTGTAGAGGATACCCTGCTGGCTGATGCGCTGTTCGACATGGGCGTGAATCTGAAGACTCCCTGCGGCGGCAAGGGGACCTGCGCCAAATGCAGGGTGAAAGTACAAGGCCGGCTCAGTGAACCCACTGCAATGGAAATGCGCCTCGGTACGCTGGGCGACGGGCACCGCCTGGCATGCCAGGCCCGGGTGCAGGGGGATCTCAGCGTAGAGCTCGATGCGCCCGGCAGCACGGCGAACAGAGTCTACCCCGAGGTTGATAGATCCTCTGCATATGCCATTGGTGTTGATATAGGGACTACCACGGTTAAGATTTCCCTGGTTGATTTGAGGCTGGGTCAGTCATATATGCTGGAATCGTTTCTCAATCCTCAACGCAGATACGGCCATGATGTGATCAACCGCATTGCCGCCTCGGATGATCAAACCACATACAACTCGCTGGTGGGCATGATCCGGGAAAAGATTTTCGGCTCGATTTTGCAGGCCCTTGAGGCAATGCACATTGCCCCGGAGAGGGTGGAAAGCATCACGTTTTCCGGCAACACCACCATGCTGTACTTTATCTT
>JAFGIF010000283.1 GCA_016929755.1 Deltaproteobacteria bacterium
ATGGTATCCAGATTGTGGTAGGAAAGCCTGGCCATCTTGTCCAGGATATCCCTGACTGAATGAGTGATGGCATATATCTGTTTGTTTAATTCTAGTTCTTCCGTCAGATAGGTAACCCGGGCACGCAGGAACGGCTGTTCGGAAACCTTTTCGTCGAGCCTGACTTTGCGGATACCCTTAATCATGATCGATAGTCCCTGGCCCTCGACTTCGGAGATCTTGGTGATTTTTGCCATGCAGCCAATGTGGTAGAGATTATCCCAGGTTGCCAGATGCATTTCGCGGGGTTTTTTCATGGCAACTGCCAGAATCGGCTGGTTGCGAGTGTAGAAATTTTTCATCGATGCGATCGATGAAGCATTGGAGACAAGCAATGGCAGGACCGCCTCAGGCATGAGCACAGCATCTTTCAGGGGTAGTGCGGTCAGCACGCTCGGATAGTTCCCGATTCCTGATATCGTTGAAGATGCCGGAGGTTTAAACAAGTTTTTTATCCATCCCATAGTATATTTTTTAGGTTATGTGGCGGGCAAAGTCAATCCGGCGTTGTTTTTTTTCAGCATTGCTAAAATATCCTTTAATTTTTTTTACAAGGGGCTCCATTCATATCTGAAGATGTTCGGATTTCCGACCTGTTGATCGATAGCTATCTTTTGCTTGTGCTGTTTAGTTCTTTAGCGGTGGAATGCTCCAGCCTTTTTAACCAACAAAGTATTGTCAAAGAAGGGCCATTTTCTGACAAGATAATGACATTTTCGGCATTCAGCCAGGCCTGAAGATCAGGATCATGTGCCGGGCTTTAGAATGGCAAGACTGTATTCTTATAGCTTTTCCTTAAAGCCGGTAATATGGTACATGTGATATGCATAGATTTTGCATTGATTTTACTTAGAGGATTGAGACGCAATATCGGGTACTCTGGAGGGTTGTAAAAGGTATATGCATTTGTTAAGCGTTTGTGAAAACACTTATCCCAATTGCGGAAAGGAGTAAAACTATATGGTCTTCGAATGGCTGTTTGGAATGTTCTCGAGTGATCTTGCAATAGATCTGGGTACGGCAAACACCCTTGTGTATGCGCGAGATAAGGGAATTGTGCTTTCCGAGCCATCAGTGGTCGCCGTTAAGCAGGAAGGTGGCGGTATAAACAGAATCGTGGCGGTCGGGACGGATGCAAAGAAGATGCTGGGCAGAACTCCGGAAAACATTCAGGCTATCAGGCCCATGAGGGACGGGGTGATTGCCGATTTCGAGGCAACCGAGGCCATGCTGAAGTACTTTATCACCAAGGTTCATCAGAGACGGTTGTTCGTAAGGCCCCGGGTGATTATCTGCGTGCCTTCCGGGATTACCCAGGTGGAAAAACGGGCGGTCAAGGAATCCGCAGAAGCTGCCGGAGCCCGCGAGGTATATATCGTTGCCGAACCCATGGCTGCAGCCATCGGGGCCGGACTGCCGGTGACAGAGCCGATCAGTTCGATGATCGTCGATATCGGGGGGGGGACTACCGAGGTTGCCGTGATTTCCCTGTCCGGAATCGTGTATACCAACAGTGTCAGGGTCGCCGGAGACAAGATAGATGTGGCCATCATGCGCTATATTAAACAGGAATACAATCTTCTCATCGGGGAGAGAACCGCCGAGATTATCAAGATTATGATCGGTTCTGCCGCATCAGACGAGGTTGAAAAAACAATCGAAGTCAAGGGGAGAGACCTTGTGGACGGCATCCCCAAGATATTTACCATCAGCTCGGAAGAAATTCGCAAAGCCTGTGCCGGCCCGGTCAGAACCATTCTTGATGCGGTCAGGGTGGCGCTGGAGCAGACCCCGCCGGAACTGGCAGCCGATATTGTCGACAGGGGCATCGTTCTCACGGGCGGCGGGGCACTGTATAAAAATCTGGATAAACTCCTCAGAGAGGAGACAGGCCTCCCGGTCATTATTGCCGAAGACCCTCTCTCGACCGTTGCCAGAGGAGCCGGCAAACTACTTGATGACCTGGAGTTATTACGAGACGTAACAATTTCTCGCTGATGAGAAACAGAGGAAAGTTATCACTGCTTGTATTTTCCGCAATTCTGATACTGGTTCTGATTTCTATCGGCAGGCCGGGCTACCCGTCAAAAGGGCTGGGCTTTGTGCGGGAAGGATACTATTTCCTGGAGAAAATTTTTGCAGCTCCCTTTGGATTTGTTTCCGGTATATTTGAGAATTACATAATATTGGTTGATACCCGCCTTGAAAATAGAGAACTCAAGCAAAAGAACAATGAACTTCAGGTGCAGTGCATGAATCTGTTGGAATTGAGATCGGAAAACGCCCGCTTGCGATCCATGCTGGAGTTTAAAAAACAATACCAGGATTTTGCGCTTCATTCGGCCAGCCTGCTCACCCAGGATATAACCCAGGTTTTTAAAACTGCCATTATAGACAGGGGCAGGAATGAAGGATTCTTTGTCAATATGCCTATTGTAAGCCCAAACGGTGTGGTTGGGAGGGTGGTTGCGGTAACGCCCCATACTTCGCAGGTGCTGCTCATAACTGATCCCAACAGTGCCATTCCCGCCCTGGTTCAGTCGAGCAGGGTCAAGGGAATCGTTAAAGGAAGGGGCGAGGCAAGCCTGACGCTTGAATATGTGCGCAGCAAGGAAGCGGTGCATATCGGTGATTATGTGGTAACTTCCGGACTGCTGGGCATATTCCCCAAGGGACTAAAGCTGGGAATAGTGAAGGATGTAGCGCGAGACGACGCCAAATTATTCGCCGAGATAACGCTTAGCCCCTGCATCGATGTAAATAAAATTGAAGAAATTTTCGGTATCCGAAAGAATGTGGCGAACCCAGATTAGCCTTTTTTGTATATTGCTTTTCATCATTCTGCTTGAAGCGACGATTATTCCGAGCCTCTGGTCTTCACTTCGGATTGATTTTTTGATCGGCCTGA
>JAFGIF010000284.1 GCA_016929755.1 Deltaproteobacteria bacterium
ACTAAATTCTCATTCAATAAGAAAGGAGGTTATCATGGCCTGGGGAAAATCATTAAAGGCACTGGCAGTAGTATTTTTTGTGAGCGGCTTATATGACATGTTTGGAGGGTTCTACTATTCTTTTTTAGTTGGAACCGGCAAAAGCATAAACGATCCTCAGACTCACCAATTCTATGCCCTCTTCATCGCATCATTCTTGTTCTGCTTTGCATACTTGCAGTTCATGTCCGCTTTCAATATCAGGCGGTATCTTTTAAATGTGGGCGTTGTAATTATCGGGAGGGTCTTTTACGTTATTCTCCTGTTTGCATATCTTTTCTTTGTTGATAATTTTCCAACAACATTTTTGCCAACTGCCATTTTCGACTCATTATGGACTATCCTATACATAGTGTTTGCTTTGTTGAGTGATGAGGTTCGATTCAGCAATCTGTTTATACCTATACGTAAACATTGATTGATCTAAAAAGTGTTTATCCCAAGATGTTTTTTCTCTGACCTCGCTTGTCAGCCGACAGCTATGATACCTTCGGCTGAAGAGCCCGTTATATTCATTTGCAGCACAAACACCTTAATTTTCAGAAAGGGAGATAGGCAATGTCTGAATATATCAAAATTAGATGGGGTTGGCTCAGGGGTATGTATATTTACACTATTGTTTCATCAGGATTTCTTGGTGTTGGAATAATCGTTATGCCTGAGGTAATAAAAAGGAAGTTTCCATGGCCGGTTGAAGAACCAACAGCCTTTGGAATTATTGGCAGCATCTACGTGGCGTTCGGATTATTATCTATATTGGGCCTGCGGTCTCCCCTCAAATTTGTGCCTGTTCTTTTGATGCAACTTTGCTACAAAATAGTGTGGTTTGTCGGTGTTCTTGTTCCCCTTTTAGTTACAGCACATTTCCCAAGTTACGCGATATCAATGGTGATAATCTTTGCAACCTATATTGTCGGAGACGTGATTGCAATTCCTTTTTCATATGTCTTTGCTAAAGAACAAAAAAGGGTAATGTCTGCTTTTGATCCTTGTTGATTTATTTGGTAGAAAATATTCATGTCCAGACCGCTAAGAATACAATATCCGGATACATGATATCACATAATGAATCAAGGCAGACATGGAGACAATATCTTCCAGGCTAATAAAGACTATCTGGCTTTTATTGAACTAATCGAAGAATTAAATATAGTGTTTCAGTCCGATCTGGAAAAATTATATCAAAAAATTTTCAGGAGACATAAGTAGCCGCAACCCCTTTTTAAATTGCTATTCTTTGTGAACTGCAGTAAATCGAATTTGGACAAGAGTGATAATTTGGATAGCTGAATCTCAGGAAACATTATGTTTGAAGAACTCGAACTGAGCCAAAGGCAGCGCGCTACAGTCGCTGCCGCTTTAACGCTTGGCGCGGTACTTTTGCTTGTTGTTGTTTTCAGCGCGATCGTATGGGGGCTTGCCAGTTTTGTCGGCGCTTTTCAGAATGTACTGCTGCCTCCTGTGGTTGCGGGCATTCTGACCATGCTGCTCAGGCCTTATTACAGCTGGCTGGTGAGGGTGTGCCGGGGTTACAGGGCGGCGGGTCTGGTCCTGTTTTCCCTTTCCGCACTCGTTCCCCTGGGTTTCTTTTTATGGTTTGCCAGCGCTTTCGCAACCAACCAGTTGATCCGTCTGTATCAGGAACTTCCCACCATGATCAATTCCATACTGGAGACCGGCAGGTCACACTGGCCGCAGGTAGCGGCACTGCTTGAAAAATACGGAGTAATATCAGGGTTCGGCAGTCTGCTGGATAACCCGGGTGAAATGGTAACAAAGGCCCTTCAGGCTTCCGGGCAGCGTATATCACAGTCCATTGCCCAGATGTTTCAATCCGCGGCAGGATTGTTCGCCTGGGCTGTTCTTCCGGTTTATCTTGCCTTTTTTCTAATGGCGAAACCATTTGAACCAGGGCAGATCGGCGAATTTCTACCCTTTATGAAGAAAGAAACCAGAGATGACGTTATATATCTCCTGGATCAGTTCATCAGTATTCTGCTTACGTTTTTTCGCGGCCAGATAATTATCGCCCTTGCTCAGGGGGTATTGTTCGCAATCGGTTTTGCGCTTGTGGGCCTGCCCTATGGTATTGTCATAGGCATTACGCTGGGGCTGCTCAACATCATCCCCTACCTGGGGAGCATCGCGGGTCTCGGTGTAGCGCTTCCTCTGGCTTATTTCAGTAATGATGGAGGCACGCTGCTGGTTGTACTGGTACTGGCCGTATTCGTTGCGGTACAGGCAATTGAGGGCTATCTTCTTACCCCGAGAATTATGGGCAAACGCACAGGTCTTCATCCGGCACTCATCATCTTCGCTGTTTTTTTCTGGGGTGTAGCGCTTGGGGGCATACTCGGCATGATGCTTGCCATACCTCTAACTGCCTTTGCCGTAGTGTTCTGGAGACTGTTGAAGAAAAAATATATAACTGAAGTGTTGTGAAGAATCTTTTCGGATATAATGAGAATATCTCATAACGTTCAGACATCTCTCCTGTCGATTCCAGAAACCTGCTTCGATCCTGATCGTCAAGAAAGATATCCTGACGGAAATTCCCTCTGGACATGACATGGTACAATGCACCGTAATATTCTATTCTCCATGCCCGTGCCATAATTAAAGCAAGATGTGACCCCGCTTTTTATGTGAATTCACATTACATGTTTGACTAACTCATCTGACTTTACTATGGTAGCCTAAAATTTATAAAAAAGGAGAGGTTATATGTCTGACAATCTTGCTAATCCTGCACCTCTGGGTTTGATGGGCTTCGGTATGACGACGGTGCTTCTGAATCTTCATAATACAGGTTTGTTCGAGATCAGTGCCGTCATTATGGCAATGGGGATTTTCTACGGTGGAGTCGCCCAGATAATCGCAGGCTGCATGGAATTCAAGAAGGGTAATACCTTTGGTACAACAGCGTTTACATCCTATGGGCTGTTCTGGCTGACACTCGTATATCTAATCTACTTCAACGGGAAATTCGGTATACCCGCCAATGATATTGGATTCATGGCCTGGTATCTTTTTCTGTGGGGCGTGTTTACTTTCTGCATGTGGTTCGGGACCTGGAAAACGAACCGTGGGCTCCAGGTGGTTTTCCTGTCTCTTACTATTCTTTTTTGGATGCTTGCCGCACGCGATGCGTTCGGCTGGACTGGTGCCTGGGCGGTGTTGACCGGCTATGAAGGGATCTTTTGTGGCGCATCGGCAATCTACTGTGCTATGGCTCAGGTTCTCAATGAAAACTACGGACGGGTTGTTCTGCCCCTAGGCGAGAAATAGCATTACATTGTGCTAAAAAATGAAAAAGGGTTATGGATCGCATGATCTATAGCCCTTTTTTCTGTCACTTTGAGATCTTTATTGGGATGTTTTTTCATCTTCGAGTGGCCGAGGATATCTTTGTCCACGCCAGGCCGTTCACCAGTATCTTTACAGCCAGATTCAGGCATGCCATGAAAAAAAACCATCTGTCTGGAAGGGCAAGTGGGTAGTGCACAGCCAGTCAGCAGGCAGGGGGCAAAACTCCCTGCGTTACCTTGCAAGGTATGTCTTCCGTGCAGCCATTTCCAATGACCGCATTAAAAGCATTGAGAATAATATCATCAGGTTTTCGTATAAAGACCGTCAAAGGAAAACATGGAAGACCTGTAAAGCCACAGGTATGCTCTATACTACCGGTTTGTCCAAATGCCGGTTTTCAGAAGTTTTAATAATGGTTTCCAATGGCCATGAATTACTGAACTTTCGATTAACAATATCTTCACAGATCTTCTTTGAATCTTTTCCCTGATCAATTCTTCAAGACCATCCTGAAACTGTCAACCTTTTCCCCTATAGATAGCGGCTTCATGAACCATGGATTAGTTCCGAGCTCTTGTTCCTCGACTCGGGACTAATCCTTTATTTGTAAGGCCTGCGGTTTTACTGCTTCAATAGTAGCCGAAACAATATAATCCTCGATTTTGCTTCCGGGTGCCCAATCACTGATAAAAGTTTTACTCTCATCTTTTGGTCTGATACGTATGTTTTTAAAGCCAGCTTGCCGCAACATGGATTCCAGTTCAGGGATTGAAGATGCGCCGCTCACGCATCCAGTATACATTGTCATATCTTTCTTTACGGAGTCCGGCATTTCAGCGGTGGCAACAACATCGGAAACAGCCAGCCGTCCGCCAGGTTTCAACACGCGGAATGCCTCGCTGAATAACCTTTGTTTTTCGGGAGAAAGGTTGATTACGCAATTCGAGATGATGACATCAACAATCCCATCGGCAACTGGAAGATTCTCCAACTCTCCTAATCGAAAATCGACATTTCCAAAGCCGGCCTTTTCCGCATTCCGACGGGATGTGGTGATCATTTCAGGCGTCATGTCAACACCAATAACATGTCCGTTGTCTCTAACAGCCCGCACGGCCAGAAAACAATCAAACCCTCCGCCGCTGCCGAGATCGAGCACTGTTTCGCCGGGCTGCAAGGACGCGATAGCTTGCGGATTGCCGCACCCAAGCCCCATGTTCGCTCCTTCCGGCACAGCAGCCACATCTTCGCTGGAGTAACCCAAGCCAAGTGAAATATCAGTCGCCCTTACCTCGACCGATGTTCCACAACAGGATGATGGCGAGCAACCGCAGCCCGCACTCCCTGACGCAGCTACTTTTCCGTAATTCTCCCGAACCGCACTGCGAATTTCGTCATTTTTACTTTTGTCCACCCTTATGCCTCCTTTATAACTATC
>JAFGIF010000045.1 GCA_016929755.1 Deltaproteobacteria bacterium
CCATTTTCCGCTTAAGGGAACGACGACCCCAATCCTGTTGACTGAATACAATCCATCTTCGCTTGCAAGGGATGGACGTGGCAGCGGTCTGAATGGTTCCCGCCCCTGGGTGGAAGCCTGTTCATCGGCCAGCAGTTCTTCCTTGGCATCGAGGATTTCCAACAGATCGGGATCATTAACTTTGGTTTTCAATTGGCTCAAAACTTCAAGCTGTTCTATTTTATCAACGACAAAATCCCATAAGGACAGGCGCTGTGTTCTGGCCTGATCATCGGCAGAGGGATAGAGAGCTTCGATGATATCGAAGGATTCAGATATACGGTTTGCCTCCGCCAGAGATTGTACAAGCTTTACACCATGCATGCGCCATGCAGGATCCGTGGTGGTTGGATATATACGTGTAAAGAGATTAATTGCCTCGGTGTAGCGTTTATTGCTGAGGTAATTTATAAAGAGTCGCTCTTGCGTTTTGTGGGCCGAATCTGATTGAGGATACTGTTTTCGCAGGGTTTTATAGAGTTCGATGGCCTTAGTCGGATTTGTGGTTTCCACAATCGATGCTGCGGAAAAAAGGGCTTGAGGTGCAATGGAGTTTTGAGGGTAGTTTTGCCAGATATGGATAAGTTTTTTGTAGGCACCCTCCGGATCACCCCTGTTTTGCTGGAGCAGGGCCTCCTGGTAGAGGATGGATGGGTCATCTGGTGGAGGTTGAACCGTTTGTATGGCGCAGGCGCCACCGAGCAGGCATATTGCCAGTAATACGCAGATTTTTGTTGCTAGTACGGTGATCTTCATGGTTTTCATAATATATGATAGGTTGAAATGAAGTCAACTGCCGGGATATATAGGGCGGTTTTCCAGATGATTTCGATGGAATTTTAGCCTTGACAAAATATGGTACTCTACTGAATGTATAGGCGCAATAAATTATAAAGGAGCAAAAAAGTGACTGAACTAGGAAACAGGCATAAGTGCTATAAATGTGGCTGCAAATTTTATGATCTGAACAAACCGAGCCCAATCTGTCCGCGGTGTGATGAAGATCAGTCAAATGAAGAAAACAAGAGAATATTGAAACGTAAAAGAAAAAGGGGCCTTTCAAGAACAAAAGCTGAGATGCGACCCGTGTCGGAGGAGCAAACAGATAGTGTAGAAGATGACGATGCGGAAGAATATGTTCTCGATGTGGAAGACATTGTGCTGGAAGATAACACGGAGCATTCCGATATAGATTGATACTATTCAATATCAGCCAGTTTCAATTCATGAAGCCTGGAGGGGTCAATCGAAAGCTCCTTGAAGATGATGTCTTCAATATTGCCCATATAGATCTCGATAAGATCTGACAAGCGTATTTCTTGCTGTGTTTTGTTGGGCAGGATCAAGCCGCCTTTGATAATAATGATATTCAATGAATTAAGTTTATTGATAATTTTAGAGATGATATTGGGTGGCAGTTCAATTTCCTGACATATTTGGTTTTCGTTCAGATAGACACTGAGTTCCTTCCTGGCAAACAAAAGTTTTAGCACCTTCAGTGATATCTTGAAGTAATCGGTTGGAGTTAGTTGTCCGCTGTAGTATCGAAGCAATGGATATTGCATATATCTGGCTATCTGAACACCGAAAAGCAGAACTATCCAGTTAATATAGATCCACAGCAGGAAAACCGGTATGGCCCCCAGCGAACCATAGATCGTGAATGAGGCAGTGGCGTATTTCATATAAGTTTGGTAAAAGCCATTGGCTATTATCCACAAAATACCGCTGATGATCGCTCCTGTCAGGGCCGGCTTGTTTCTGACATCAGTATTGGGCACAATCTTGTAGATAAGAAACATCCCGAATACAATAAAGAGCAGCATCATGGGCTTGAGGGAATGCAGGCGTCCGAATGTAGGCAACAACTCGTTGAAAAAGGATAACATGGTAAAAATGACAACCATGGCTACGGGACCGAGGGTTGTGACCGCCCAATACAGAACAAATTTAAGCCATAATGAACGGTCGTCCTCTTTGCCCCAGATAGTATTAATTGCAGTTTCCATTCCGAGAAAAAGTGGAATGAAGGTGAGGATAAAGAAAACCGTACCGACGATTCCCATGGTGCCGGCATGAATCTTGTCAAAAAAGCCCTGCAGGTATAGCACCACTTTGATTTTGTGGGTGGGGTCCAGCATTTCGGATATTATCGGCAGCAGAGTTGTCTGAATTTCATCAAAACCACCAAAGACTTTAAATATGGATAAAGCTACGGCAAAAAGAGGAACCAGTGCGAACAGGGTGGTATAGGTAAGGGTCGTGGCCCAGAGCAGGCCGTTATTCTTTTGAAAATCTTTCCAAATCGCAAGAAATTCTTTCAGGTATTTCATCTAGGTATTTTAAGTCGTTTAGAGACGCGCTCGGGGACCATGGCCTTGGTATATGAGACAATTGCATTGGAGTAGGGCAGCAATATGGAGTGCTTGAGCACGGCACTCTCTTTTGGGAGTACCAGTTGCAGTAAGGAGATAATGATAACCGCTATGATAACACCTTTTACCAGACCGAACAGTCCGCCAAGCACCCTGTCCACAGGCTTAAGCCCGGAGGCTTTTGAAATCAAGTGGACAAGGTGTATAGCAACCTTAATCCCGATATAAAAAAGCAGGAAAACCAGTAGATAGCCTATGATGCCCCGACTGTCGGGGATATGCAGGAAGCCAAGGAGTTCGGAAACAGTATCATAATATCGTTTGGCCAGAATCAAGCCTGCGATTATGGCTACCAAGGATGATACACTTCTGATTAACCCTCTGTATACACCCAGGGCTAGGAATATTCCCAGAATAGAAAAGGAAGCAATGTCAAGGGCGTTCACTACTGGGCCTTGGTCAGTTCAATCCACTTGATATCCTTTAGTGAGATCTGGTAGCTGCCGAACGATGTTTTTCCGTTCAGGCGCGAGATGCTGTTTATTCTCAGGTCGCACATATCCCCGGTTTCTTTCAGTGTTATGCAGGCGATATCTTTCGATATTTCGATACGCGAGATGTTTTCAAACGGGATTTGAACTTTGCCTTTGCCCATGTAACCATTGAAAGTGGTTTTACCGTCAATCGTGACGGAAGAGATTTCTACTTCACTATCGGCAATATCAGTAAGCTTGGCGTTAAATGCAGATGGAATTGTGCTTTGATCAGGGGATGACCCCAATCCTGTCATTCCCATCAGGAACAAGATAATACAGGCAAGGCCGATCAGATACAGGATACGCTGACGTGTTTTCATAGATTTTGAACCTCCTTCAGTACACCCTCTTTTGCTAATACACTCATGAGATCATCAATCAGAGCCTTTCTTTCCAGAGGGTAGGTTAACATAGCTGTTGCCTCGTGAGGGTCCTCTGTGCTGAGTATTCCCAAGCCGTCATAACCTTCCAGGATGAATTTGACATATGCTATTTCAGCCTTGTCAAGCGTGAGTAGTAACTTTCCTAGGCCCTCCACCTGACAACTGATACCATAAGAGATATTCCAGTGCAATATGCCTGGTGTGAATTTTTAGTTCAACCGGTATTTGTATGCTGAACTGTTATTCAGTAAAAATATCTTTATGATACCATTGTTTAGGAGACTGGAATGTCGGTTGTGGTTCCGGGCGCTCTTCAAGGGTATGAGTCGGATTTTTCCAGGGAAAAAGAAAAAAGCATGCTTCTGATTGGAAAAAGATTCTCACTTGTGGTATGCACGTTCAGTCTGCCAAGGGGGATCGTGATGGCGAAAAAGGGCATTGCGAAAACAAACGAAATTGTCGGCTTGCTGGGCAAGGGAACAGAATTTGACGGCAACTTGATGTTCGAAGGAACCGTGCGCATCGACGGCGTCTATAAAGGGCAGGTGTGTACCGGGGGAATTCTCATTATCGGTGAGGGAGCATATGTGGATGCCGAGATCGAGGCTGATACGATCATTGTCAGCGGAGAGGTTCATGGCAGATTAAAGGCAACCCGGAGAGTGGAAATCAGAGGCGCAGGCAGAGTTCACGGAAATGTTGAGACGCCGAGCCTGATTGTTGAAGACGGGGTTACATTTGAAGGAAGCTGCCAAATGCCTCCCAAGGATAAGAAAACTGAGAATCTTCACGAAGAAACTGACAATAAAACTGACAATAAATCCTTGACAGTCGATAATCTGAAATGATAGGAAGAGATCGAACAGAATGAGTGAGGCACCATTCACTAAAAAACCCAGAAGGAGTATTTTTAGGAATAGTAACAAAAGTTCAAAGATTTATGAAGAATTGTCCATTGTAACCCAGGTTGGGCTTACCATGGCGGGCTGTATTGGTTTTTGTTTCTGGATAGGATACAAGCTGGATGCATGGTTACAAACCCATGGCATCGTGCTTGTCATTTTCATACTGATGGGGATAGCAGGCGGTGGCTGGACAGTATATAGGCAAATACAGGATCTCTACAAATCAGACAGAAAGAAGTGAAATGGACTCACTCGTTTTTGTAAGGCATACCTTTGTCGTTGTTGTTCCCGCAGGCTTGGTAGCCTGTCTGGTTCTTTTTATTCTCGGTTATGCCGATATTGCCCAGGGGGTTCTGCTTGGAGTTGGCGGAGGAATGGTAAAATCGTTCCTGATGGCCAATTCGGTGATGAGGGATAGGAGTGCCGTTAAGTCCTTTCTGATTCGTTATCTTGCCATTGCAATCGTGTTTGTCCTGGGGATTACGATCTCGGTAAATGCTTTTTTTGCAACTGTTGCAGGATTATTTTTCGTGCACATAATTTTTATTCTTGATCAGGTAAAAGCAAGCAAAGCAAGGGGAATCGAATAATGGAAAGTATAGGTGTAATGCCTCGATGGATTTTTGAGATTTTTGGCTACCAGATCACCTTAAACAAAGAGACCTTGATTATGACTTGGCTGGTGATGGTGGGGTTTATCGTTTTTTCGCTCTTGGTTACCAGGCAAATAAAACTGGTTCCGGGCCCTCTGCAGAGCACAGCAGAGCTCTTGATCGGCACATGGGATGATATGGTTAAAGATAGCCTGAATCTTGATGATCGCAGGTATTTTCCGTTCATCTGTACCATATTCCTGATGTTCTGGATTGCAAACATGCTGGGTCTAGTTCCTTTTCTTTCCGAGCCCACCAAGGATATAAATACTACTCTCAGCCTGGGCGTAATTGGCTTTTTTGTGGCTCACTATTCCGGCATAAAATTCAAAGGTTTGAAAACTTACTTGAAAGGGTACTGCGAACCGATATTTTTTATGGCACCGCTCAATATCATCGGAGAACTTTCTAAGGTTATTTCGATCTCGTTTCGTTTGTTCGGCAATATTATGGGGGGATCTATCATCATCCTGGTGGTAAGTTATCTGGTCTATTCTCTGGTACTGCCACCTTTGCTGTATGGATTCTTTGGTTTGTTTGTCGGGACCATTCAGGCGTTCGTGTTCACAATGTTGTCGCTGGTCTACATAGCGGTACAGATAAAATAAAAAAGTGGGAATGGATATGCTGTTCGACGTAGTATCGATGGTTAAGGCAGGACAATTTGTTGGTGCCGGGATCTGCATGGGATTCGGCGCCATCGGGGCTGCATATGGTGAAGGTTTGGTGGGTGGTTTTGCGAACTGTGCTGTCGGTCGGCGTGCAGAGCAGGCCGGGCCGTATACCCGCAACATGTTGATCGGCCAGGCGGTTGCCGAGACATCCGGCATTTTTGCACTGATGGTTGCAGTTTTGCTGGTCTTCGGCGACTTTTCCGGCAATGGTGTTTGTGCATGGGCATCATCAATTGCAGCAGGAATCTGTATGGGGCTGGGTGCGATCGGGTCAGGTGTTGGTGCCGGTTATCCGGCACTGGATGCATTGACTGGTTCGGCACGACAGCCGGCACTCGGTAGCTCAATGACAACAACAATGCTTATTGGTCAGGCAGTCTGCCAGACACCGGCGATTTTTGCACTTGTCATCTCTTTTATGCTTATGTTCAAGAATTGTGCTGGTATTGCCGCGTGGCCCTACAATGCAGCGCTGCTGGGAGCCGGGCTTGCTATGGGTATCGGGGCCATAGGTTCAGGCTGGGGTGGCGGAATGGCTGGAGGTGCCGCCTGTGAAGGTATAGCCAGGCAACCCCAAATGAAAAGTTCCTTGACGACAGTCATGCTGGTTGGTCAGGCGGTGGCGCAGACGCCGGCTATTTTTGCCCTGCTGGTGGCAATCATGCTGATTTCGATCGGCCCCACTGAGGGTACAATTCTGACGAGCGCTGCCTTACTGGGTGCGGGCATTTCGATCGGCTTCGGAGCTATCGGCTCAGGCATGGGCAACGGGGTCAATGCGGCTGGGGCCTGTCAGGCAATCAGTCGAGAAACATCCACCTCAAAGGACATGATGACATTTATGCTGGTGGGTCAAGCCGTTGGTCAGACCCCGGTCATATTTGCACTGGTTATCTCGCTCATGTTGATGTTTGTAAATTTCTCTTTGCCGGGTACCATTGTTGGTTTCTGTGCCCTTATGGGTGCGGCGATTTCGATGGGGGTGGCGGCAATCGGTTCAGGGTATGGCAATGGTGTGACAGGGTCTTCAGCCTGTTTAGCTGTGGCTATAAAACCAAGCGGAAGGAGCGCGATCATGACGCTTATGCTGGTGGCCCAGGCAGTAGCGCAGACCCCGGCTATTTTTGGGCTACTGGTAGCATTTATTCTCATGTTTGGTAACTATTCCGGACCGGCAACACTGCCGGCTGCAATGGCCTTGATTGCTGCGGGCTTCTCGATGGGCTTCGGCGGAATCGGACCGGGGATCGGCAATGGCATTACAGGGGCGGCCGCATGCGAGGCCGTGGGCGTACAACCTGATGAACGAGGGCTCATTATGCGAACCATGCTGGTGGCCCAGGCAGTGGCACAGTCGACAGCGATTTATGCTTTAGTAATCGCGTTTGTGCTTATATTTGTAGTATAAACCACACCAAGAGCAAAGGAGGAGTGAGTTATGGATATATCTGGGGTTGACCTTGTAAAGGCGGCTAGTTTTGTCGGTGCGGGGATAGCCATGGGGCTTGGAGCAATTGGTCCCGGTATCGGAGAAGGTTTTGTTGGAGGCAAGGCTTGCGAGGCCATAGGCAGGAATCCGGATGAGGCCGGGCTGCTCACCAGAACCATGCTGGTGGCTCAAGCGGTTTCAGAGTCAACCGGCATTTATTCGCTGGTTGTTGCCCTGCTTCTTTTATTTGTCGTGTAAAGGCGAAGTGAAGAATATAGCACGAAATATAAAAGGAGGATTGTTTTGATTGAACTGAATTGGACCTTTGTAGTCCAGATAATCAATTTCTTAATCCTCATGTTTATCCTTAACAAGATTCTCTACAAGCCCATACTGAAAGTTCTTGATGAGAGGGATGCAGAGATTGTTGGTGGCCAGCAAAAGAACAAACAGATGATTGAGGATGCGGAAAAGTTGCTGAAAGAGTATTCCGAGAGAATGCAAGTGGCTAAGCTCGATGCCTTGAGTGTAAAGAATTCAGCGCACAAGGAGGCGGTCGAACAAGCCAATGTAATTATCAGAGAATCCCGAGAGAATGCCGAAGAGATCATCTTCCAGGTTAGCCGCGAGATGGAACAGGAAATTGAAAAGGCCAAAAAAGATCTTGAGCCGGAACTCGGTTCCATGGCTGAAACCATAGCTCAACAGCTTCTGGGAAGGAAGGTTGCATAATGAACAGGATATATAAAATAATGCCCCTTCTGATGTTCTTCCTGCTGGCGGTTGTTGCCGTATGCTTCGCATCGGAAGAGGCCGGTGGAGGGCGCAAGATATGGGATATGGTATGGAGGGTGATAAATTTTATTATCCTTGTCGCGATACTCTGGAAACTTCTTGCTGATAAGGCAAAGGCATTTTTCAGTGACCGCAGGACCGAGATAGCCCAAATGCTGGATGATGCAGAAAATGCCAAAGAGGCCTCTGAAAAACTATACGCTGAAAATGAGCAGAAAATGAAAGATGTTGAGAAGGATATTATTGAAGTAAGAGAGATGCTCATCGGCGAGATTGAAAATGAAAAGTTACGGATAATCGAAGAAGGCAAGGAATCTGCCGACCGTATTATTAATCAGGCCAAGTTGTCAGCCGAGCAGGCAGTCCTCAGGGCCAGGAAAGAGCTTAGGGATCAGGTAATAGATATGGCAGGTGATATGGCCCAGGGGCTTGTTGCTAAAAATATAACCCCAGAAGATCAATCAAGAATACTTGAAGAATATCTAAATAAGGTGGTGAGGGAAAATTGAAAGGCGATGTAATTGCAAAGAAGTATGCCAAGGCCCTGTATGAACTTGGGCAGGAAGAGAGCCTGGAGCAGAAATTCCTTGATGAACTCGCCATGGTGGTATCGGTCGTTCAAGAAAGCTCGGAGTTTAAATCCATCATGGAGAGTCCCCTGTACGATATCACTCTGAAGAAAAAAATTCTCCAGGGTATTGCCTCTGAGCTGTCCTTATCCATGTACATGGTGAATCTTTTAAAAATAATGCTGGATAAGGATAGATTCGAGTATGTTGATCAACTACTCGACACCTACAAGGAAATTCTCGATGAAGTCTCAGGCAGGGTCAGGGCACATGTGATCAGTGCCACTGAACTGGATGAAGTTCAGCAGCTAAAGATCGCTGAAGTATTGTCCAAGTTGATGCAGAAGGAGGTTGCCGTCGAAGTCTCCATAGATCAATCGCTGATCGGAGGAATTGTCGCCGAGGTGCAGGGAATGGTTTATGACGGTAGTATAAAAACGCAATTCAGCAAAGTAAAACAGAGCTTAAAAGGGGAGATGTAGGATGCAGTTAAGGGCCGAAGAAATAAGCAAAATTATTAAGGACCAGATCAAGGGGTATGAAAAAGAGATTGATGTGGCCGAGACCGGTACAATTCTCTCCGTCGGTGACGGTATTGCACGTATTTACGGTCTCAGAAACGTCATGGCCAGTGAACTGGTTGAGTTTCCGGGTGGTGTTTTTGGAATGGCGCTCAACCTGGAAGAAGACAATGTCGGTTGCGTGCTTTTCGGAGAAGTAGTCGGCATCAAGGAAGGCGACCAGGTCAGGCGGACCAATCGAATCGTGGAGATACCGGTTGGGGAAGGAATGCTGGGCCGAGTGGTTAATGCCATCGGTGCCCCGATTGACGGCAAGGGTCCGATCGAAGTGGAAGAGC
Organism: Deltaproteobacteria bacterium; assembly: GCA_016929755.1. Taxonomy (GTDB): domain Bacteria; phylum Desulfobacterota; class Desulfomonilia; order UBA1062; family UBA1062; genus JAFGIF01. The sequence continues at coordinate 9,218 of JAFGIF010000045.1, forward strand.
AACGCGTGATTGATGTCAAGGCTCCCGGAATTGTCAAAAGGCAGCCGGTGAAAGAGCCTCTCCAGACAGGATTGAAGTCGATCGACGCCATGACACCAATCGGCAGAGGCCAGCGTGAGCTGATCATTGGTGACCGGCAGACCGGGAAAACCGCAATTGCCATTGATACGATCATTAATCAGAAAAATACCGACGTAACGTGTATCTATGTTGCTATCGGGCAGAAACAGTCTACCGTGGCCCAGGTTGTGGCAACGCTGGAACAGCATGGGGCCATGGACTACACGATCGTGGTTTCGGCAACAGCCTCGGAACCGGCACCGTTGCAGTATATTGCCGCCTATGCCGGTGCATCAATAGGAGAATATTACCGGGATAGAGGCGGACATGCCCTGGTCATCTATGATGATCTTACCAAGCAGGCCCAGGCCTACCGGCAGCTTTCACTGCTTCTAAGAAGACCACCGGGCCGTGAGGCGTTCCCCGGAGATGTATTCTATCTGCATTCACGTCTGCTTGAACGAGCGGCAAAGTACAGCGATGATATGGGCGGCGGCTCATTGACAGCCCTGCCGGTGGTTGAAACCCAGGCAGGTGACGTTTCTGCCTATATACCGACCAATGTCATATCGATTACCGATGGCCAGATCTTCCTGGATACCGACCTGTTCTATTCCGGTTTCCGCCCGGCGATCAATGTGGGTATATCGGTATCGAGAGTTGGTGGAAATGCCCAGGTCAAGGCCATGAAAAAAGTTGCAGGTACCCTGCGACTCGATCTGGCCCAGTACCGGGAACTTGCAGCATTTTCCCAGTTCGGATCCGACCTTGACAAGGCAACCCAGGCCCAGCTCAACCGGGGCGCCAGATTGATGGAAATGTTGAAACAGGATCAGTATGCTCCCCTCGAAGTCGAAAAGCAGGTGGCAATCATTTATGTCGGAACGAACGGCTATCTCGATGAGTATCCGATAGAGGCAGTCGGCAGCTTTGAAAAGCAGTTTGAAGAGTTTTTGGCGTCCAAGCATGCCGATATTCTGAAGGCTATCAAGGACAGCGGTGAGCTTGATGCTGAAACAGAAAAACGCTTGAAGGACGCTATAGAAGATTTCAAGAAGGTCTTTGTTGTTGAAGAATAGGGAGATGGCATGGCTAGTCTAAAGGACATAAAGAACAGGATAAATTCTGTTCAGAAGACTGAACAGATTACCAGTGCAATGCGCATGGTGGCTGCAGCCAAATTGAGGCGTGCCCAAAGCGATATCATTGCCGCCAGGCCCTATGCTATCAAGACCAATGACGTACTGACATCCCTCGTGACCAGGACAAATCCGGATATGCATCCCCTGCTGCGGGTGCGTGAGCCCAAAAAGGGCGTTCTGATAGTAATGGCGTCCGACAGAGGTTTATGCGGAGCATTCAATCAGAATGTTTTTCGCAGCGCCGAGGCCTTTATCAGACAGAATCAGCCTCGCTACGAAGATCTTTCATTGGTCCTGGTGGGCAGGCGTGCGGGCGACTTTTTCAAACGTAAAAATATCCCCATCAGAAGATCCATCACCATCGGGAGCCCCTCGTACGAACTGGCAGCCGAAATCGGAGAAGATCTTATTACCGGCTACATCAACGAAGAGTATGATGAACTGTTCATTATATTCAATGAATTCAAGTCAGCCATGACTCAGATTCTGCATAGCGACAAAATTCTGCCGGTAGAGCCCATTGATGACGAAGATGAGATGAATGTTGTCGATTATCTGTATGAACCAGAGGAAGAAGTTTTGCTTGATGCAATATTGCCCTTGAGCCTAAAAATATTCTTTTACCGTGCGCTTCTTGAATCCGCTGCATCCGAGCATGGCGCACGTATGACAGCTATGGAGAATGCTTCAAGTAATGCCTCAGAAATGATCGAGAAGCTGACGGTAAAATATAATAGAGTCAGGCAGGCA
>JAFGIF010000285.1 GCA_016929755.1 Deltaproteobacteria bacterium
CACCCACAATGGACCCGAAAGATACTCCCACTATGTAATCGATCGGGATTTCAGATTCTTTTAGGGCCCGGATAACCCCGATATGGGCCAAACCGCGCGCTCCCCCGGCCCCCAGGGCCAATACGACCCGTTTTTTTCTTCTCAGCCTCATAAAATATTTATCTGATATCCGTCCTTATCCATATCCTGGAGGTAGGCCGCATAGAAGCGTCCATTCGCGCTGTCAAACCAGTCATGACCCTGTCTGCGGCATGTATCACAGGCGCCGCGCGGAATATGGACACACAATACACGGTAACCACTCGATGCCTGCGTATCAATCTTGAAGGCCCCGGGACAGTCCGGACAGAAGCGCAAGGTCTCGTTCTGGGTCTCGGAGATACCATCGGTATCATAGTAGATACTGCGTTGTCTTTCAGCAAACTCATTTGGCGAGGAAACAACTTCATCTCTCCGGCGCCAGGCATCCAACAGTGCATCGCATAATTCCTGAATATAGTCCAAAACCTTGGGATCTTCCCTGATCTGATCCGGGTCCAGATCAGGTTCTCGCACATAGGAATAATCAACCCCGGCCAAGGCCAGAATAATCCCGGTGTTTATGTAGGGCAAGGCTGACTCGATCGAATAACCGCCTTCCAGCACACAAAGATCTGGGGCCAGCAATTCATTCAGCCTGGCGTATCCTCCCGCTGTAAAGGCCATATGGGTGATCGGATCCGAATAGTGGTTATCCTGCCCGGCTGAATTAATGACAAGATCCGGTTTGAACTCGTCCAGTACAGGCAGAATAAGGTTCTCGACAGTATAGAGAAAACCGCGGTCACTGGTCCTGGGAGGCAGAGGCACATTCACGGTCATACCCAAAGCTCCCGGGCCCCCGAACTCATCGGGAAAGCCCGTGCCGGGATACAAGGTCCGGCCATCCTGGTGAATGGAGATATAGAGCACATTCGGATCATGCCAGAATATATCCTGTGAACCATCACCATGGTGGCAGTCGGTATCGACAATGGCAATCTTCTTGATATGGGAATAATTCTTGCGCACCCACTCCACCATAATTGCCTCAATATTGATATTACAGAAACCACGTGCTCCATGTACCACGCGCATGGCATGATGTCCCGGAGGTCTCACCAGTGCAAAAGCCCTCTCAACATTACCTTCCAGAACCAGCCTGGCCGCCTCGATGCATCCCCCGGCTGAAATGCTGTGTGAATGAGTGATACGCGAGGCCACATCCGGCACGCAAAAATGCACCCTGTTCACATCTTCATCACTTGCCAATCCGGCCTTGAACTCGTGAATTCCCTCGATATCGAGCAAACCCTCTTCGAGAACCTGATCCTGGGTGTATAAAAGCCTCTCCTGTCTCTCGGGATGTGTCGGGGTTATTTCCCAGTCGTAGGCCGGGAAAAAGATTAAACCGGTTTTACGTTTTGCCTGTATCATTTATTACCCCATAAGCTGATTATGCCAGGCCTGCTCTGGAGCTTCACGCGCATATTTTTGCCGGTTGTGCTGAAGCCTTTTACCATATTGAAGCTCTGCTGTTCGACCACATCGATCTCTATCTCATCTGTCAGGCCGAGGTAGGTTGTATTTTTTCTTAGCGCATCGGTCCCGAAAGAGATCAGATCATTGAGTGTATATCTGCCGGGAAGCTCCATATCAATATCCAGCTCAGGGCAGAGGAGTTTCTTGAGCTGGGTATCGGCCAGCAGGGTTATCTGGGCCGTAGTCCTGGCAAGCGCCGCCCCCAGGGCATTGGCCACCTCGGAATGTTCCGGTACCACACATTTCATCCCAAACGCTTTCTCAATATAGGATTGCAGATTTTTAGCCGGACCACCGATCACCATAATCTCTTCAGGTCTGACCACATCGGGATGCAGCATCTCATGGATCGTATAGACCGGATTGCTGTTAACCTCACCGATAAACCCATCACAGGCCTTTTGGATAGTATCAACCATTTTTGTCACAATCGCGCTTGCAACATCTTTGCTGTCCTGTCCCAACTCCCGGGCCAAGCCTGCTATAGATTCCCGGGATCTGTTCAGATCGCCCTGTTCAAACTCTCCAAGGACTCTCAATGCATCCATGGGAGTAGGCTGGGTGCCCCCCATTGCCGCCGGAGGACCATGCCTGTGAGGACCGACGCAAAGATTTCCGTTTGTGATAAAAACATGCGAATCTCCTCCGGCGCCCACACTCAGCATCTTGAGGCCTCTCACTAGGGTTTTCAATCCGCCGACACTTATTCCTTTGGGCTCCAGCACAGGTACACCATCTATCAGAATTCCAATATCGGTCGTGGTGCCGCCTATATCTAGAACAAGTGTAGTATGAGTATTTTTCCTGAGAGCCACGGCTCCCATCATGCTGGCCGCCGGTCCGGAAAGAATTGTTTCTACAGGCAATCTGTCGGCGGCTGATGATAAATATGTCCCTCCATCAGCCTTGAGAAACAAAATACTGGTTTTTATTCCCAGCTCAGCCAGAGCCTGTTTAACCGAATAAACAAACCGCTCCTGGATGGGCATCACGGCTGTATTGAAGTAGGTTGTATGCAGTCTGCGGGGAAAATTAAGCGTGCCGCTCATGCGGTGCCCCATTGAAACATACTTGAAATTATCTATGATCAGTGAATGTATTTTCTTTTCATGGGCTGGATTGCGTACACAAAATTTTGAAACAACGCCGACCCCGTCAACACCATTTTTCTTCAGGTTGTCCGCCACTTCCAGTACCTGATCTTTTCTGACCGGGATATACTCTCTCCCCCGGTGGTCGATAGCTCCGTCTATCAGATGGAAGTCATCTGTCAGAAAATAATTTCTCGGATCAATGCCGGGGCCGGCAGATACAATCATGCCGGTGGCAGTATACTTTTTCTCGATAATAGCGTTGGTTGAAAGAGTGGTGGACAACACGACCCTTTTTAATAAGCCATGTTCCACTCCCAGGCCACGGACCACCCCGGATATTGAATCGACCAGATCGGCTCCGGTGATAACTTTGGCCGTAGCTACAATTACATTATTTTTTACACAGACCGCATCAGTATGAGTGCCACCAATATCGATACCCAAAATCATTTATGACTCCTCATCAAGAAATTGAGCAAGTACCGACCCACGCATATCCAGTTAAATTCCGCTGGGATACAAGCAAGCTCATTGTCCGGTTTCAAGCATATCAGCATATGGACCAAATAGCAATTATCCTCCCTGAAATTATTCGCTCTCCTTTGGTATCAAGCAACATCAATTGGTGCTCTTGCAGGAAAAGAGTGTATCTGCTAGTAGTATGGAAGTCCTGATACTTGGAGGTATACTTGAAACGATTATTCTACATCTTTGTTTTATGCAGTCTGATCGGATGCAGTTCATCAAAACCGGATATCACCAGCACAAGCATTTCTGATGACAGACCTGTTATCGGCCAACGCATTATGCTTCATGTCTATGGAATCACTGACAATCCTCCAATGCAATTTGTCTGGAGTGCTGATGACGGCGAACTCCAGGGGGATGATGAAACCTATTGGACCTACTGGATAACCCCTGAAGAAAGTGGCACGTATACGATAACATGTACCATAAGCGATGCTGGTAGTGAAGATGAGACTGCTGATTTTACGCTCTCGGCATTTGATAGAACCACGCAAACTATCCTGGCTGGGCCGGATTCGGACGAAGAAGTTATATGTATGGCACATAATAAGACTGCCAAGCTTGGCGGAATCTGGTCGGTCGTAAGGGATCAGAGTCTTAGATACTTTTCTGCTTCTTCTGAGACCGAATCTGAATGGGACGGAAACTTCAACGCACTAGCTGTCGAAACTCAGTCCTCATCTTATACTACGCTTACTGTCATCTGGGGCGCACAGGATAACCAGATTACCAAAATCTCCGCAGACGGAGAAACTGTTATAAGCTGTGAAACCTGTTCGGCAGAAGACAGCATCAATGTTATTGAGGTTGACGGATCACTTTTGTGGGTTGGCGCCGACAGCGGATTGCATAAATATGACACCTCCAGTGCAGTATGGGATGAGGAAATACCCGTATCTTTTCCTGACAAGGTATACGACATCTTCAACTCCGAAGACCTTACCTATGTGGCCACATCCACCGGGCTCTATACAATTGATGATGATTACAGTATAGCATCGCTCAATTCCGGTCTAGCCACCGCAGTGATGGTTGAAGATAGCGTAACAGTATGGAACATAATTGATGGCGCTGTCACTCAAGACGGAGTCATTCTGGATGAGCAACCGCCCAGCATCACGGACAGTCTGGATATCGATCTGTTGGACCGTATCTGGTGCGGCAAATACTACTGGGACGGCTCCGCCTGGCAGGACCCAACCGGCATCGATGACAGTGAAGACCCCATAACCAAATCCATGGTAAGCCCTGAAGGACTGCTCTATCTGCAATCGGATTCGGGCAAACTCTTTGTTTGGGGCAAGACCCCTTGAAAATCAACCCGACTTGTTTGGGATAGCTGCTATTCTCAGGAATTTGACCTAGGGTGCTTATCAAGCGGCTGGCGAGTTCTCACCGCTATATCGCGGGCGATGTCATGTAAAACCTCACCCAGCAGTTCCTCAGGCAACGGTGAAGGCACAAAGAGCCTTGAAATTCTCCATATATTCACGGCCCAGTTCTGATATGACACCGCAGATTTCCGAAAAAATATGGTCTGTAAGTCAGACAGATCTATAACACGCACACTCACCTGAACCTCGGAAGGCAGCTCCGTACCACCATAGAACAGATGGGTAATTTCTCCTCTGAGCTCATATTGGACTGCATTCGGGTCAATCTCATCTCTCACCACTTTTGTGAATGCAGCCTGGGTAAGCAGATATTCCTGCATTTTATTCTGGGCATATGCTCCCCACTTTTCATCCTGCCCAAGAAAAGGCTCCACCCTTATTGTGGAGTTACAAACTCCGGCAAGGCCCCAGTCAATCGGGGTGGTCTCGTCAAACTCACTATGCGGACGAATCAGGGCACACCCGGCAAGCATGAGTGGAATCAGTATAAGGAATAATAGCCTGCAAAATGTCTTCTGAATTACAATCGCTTTCATAAGTATATGTATCGAACCGGGCAGAATGAATCTTTAACCGAAACGAGATCGATGCCAAGTCCAGGCTGTGGCAATAATATCTTCAAGATCGGTAAATGCAGGCTTCCATCCGAGTTCACGAATTATTCGCTGAGAACTAGCCACCAGGACCGCCGGGTCTCCCGGCCTGCGAAGGCCTGCTGCATGAGGCACGTCTCTTTCGGTCACCCTGGCGGCGGTTTCAATGACCTCTTTAACCGTAAAACCCTGGCCGTTACCTAGATTGTAGATAGTGCTGTAACCACCGTCAACCAGGTAGTCAAGACAAAGGGCATGGGCGTCAATCAGGTCGTTGACATGGATATAGTCACGGATGCACGTACCGTCGCGGGTCGGCCAGTCATCGCCATAGATAGTGATACTCTCCCGCCTGCCCATAGCGGCATCAAGAACTATCGGAATCAGATGCGTTTCCGGCAAATGGTCCTCACCGATCGTTCCATCCGGATCAGCACCGGCCGCATTGAAATATCTCAGAGACACAAAACGGAGATCGTATGCACGGCTGAAATCCTTAAGCAATCCTTCAACTATCAGTTTCGTCCGGCCATAGGCGTTTGTAGGATCAGTCTTGGCATCCTCCCCGATAGGGATCTCCTCCGGTTCACCGTATACACCGGCTGACGATGAGTAGATAAATTTATCTATCCCGGCCTCCAGCATCGTTCCGAGCAAACGCAGGGTCTTGCAGACATTGTTCTGATAGTATTTGTATGGAGATTCAACCGACTCACCGACCAGTGAAAAGGCGGCAAAATGCATTACCGCATCAATCCTGTGTTTCTTAAAGATATTGAGAACCAGATCAACATCATCGATGTCACCCGCATAGAATATTCCGGCAGGTACCAGTTCGCTGTGACCGGTAGAAAGATTGTCGAGACAGACACACTCGTGTCCTGCCCGGGAAAGTACTTTGACTGCATGCGACCCGATATACCCCGCTCCTCCGGTAATCAAAACATTCATGGAATAACCAGACTCCTAGATTGTTATCTTAAATTTCTCCACAGATCCGGATTTGAAGTTACACCGCCAGCCCCATCATACACCCCCACGGTGCCGTCCTGGTCAAGGGCAAAGACAAATGCATCACCGGCCTGTTGGTTCTGACCCACAGCCCTGGCGGTAAAGGTCGTAGCGGCAACATTGTCAATTATAACATCGTAATTAGAAGTTCCTTCATAGTCGCCGTCACCATCAGGGTCAAGGACCGGAAAACGGGCCATGAGATTGGCTTCACTCACATAACTGCCGGTCTCGGCCCAGGTTCGCTCTTCGTAAAGGGCCACGGTCTGCAGCGCCTGGATCGCTTCCGCACGTCTGGTCCTGGTAACATATCCAGAATAACTCGGGATCGCTATGGCGGCAATGATCCCGACAATCGCAACCACCACCATGACTTCCAGCAGGGAAAATCCTTCCTTTCCCATGGGTTGTCCTCCTTAATATATAAACGTCAGATTATCTTATCGGCAAGTTCTGCCAAAGGCAAGAGGCATGAATGTATTTTTTTACCAACACCACTGTTGACTGTGCTGCGAGCTGCATATATGAATGTGCTCAATGAAAGGATACGTAAAGATATTCACCTATGGCTGCCAGATGAATGATCTTGACAGCCAGAAGATCTACTCCGAACTTATCGAGCGCGGCTGGCAGCCCACAGACGACACCCGGCTGGCCGACCTGATTATATTGAACACCTGCACGGTAAGGCAGAAGGCCCACGAAAAGGCTTTGAGCAACATCGGCCGTCTCAGAAAAAACAAGCTGGATAAACCAAACCTTAAGATCGTGATCACGGGTTGCGTAGCCCAGGAACTCGGTCAGCACCTCTTCGAACGCATGCCACACGTCGACATCATACTGGGCACTCATCAGCTCCACCGCCTGCCGGACCTTGTGAAAAATAATTCCTGCACATATCCACGGGTGGAGACCGCTTTTATCGATTACATTCATTCAATGGACATTGTTACCCGTAGAGAATTTCTAGAGCATTCCCACCGGGCCTACATTAACATAATGCAGGGCTGCAACAACTACTGCGCCTACTGCATCGTACCATACGTGCGTGGTCCGGAGATCAGCCGGCCGGCCGAACGAATACTCTGCGAAGTGGAACATCACGCCAGGCATGATGTCAAAGAAATTTTCCTCTTGGGACAGAACGTAAACTCCTTCAGTGGCGGCATGAGCTTTGCCGAGCTACTGCATAGAATCCACTCCATTGAAGGAATCGAACGTATCCGCTTCACTACATCACACCCCAAGGACATGAGCACAGACCTGATAGAGTGCTATGCAACGCTGCCCAAACTGTGCAGTCATCTGCACCTTCCCTTCCAGGCCGGATCCGACAAGGTGTTAGCAAGAATGAATCGGGGCTACACCAGAGAATCATATCTCGAACTGATCGACAGGCTCAGGAAAGCGCGCCCGGATATGGCCTTCAGTACAGATGCGATCGTGGGCTTCCCCGACGAGACCCCCGAAGAATTCCAGGAGACACTCGACCTTATACGATCGGTGCGTTTTGATGTAATTTATTCCTTTAAATATTCACCCCGTCCCGGCACAAAAGCATCTGATTTTACAGATGATGTTTTGTTGACCGAGAAAAAATCGCGCCTGCGCGAACTGCAGACCCTGCAGAACAGCATCACGCTTGAAAATCACCGGGCTCGTCTCGGAACGACCTATGCGGTACTGGTAGATGGAAAAAGTCGTCGCAGCGCACAGCAGATCTACGGACGAACAACGCACAACACGATCGTCAATTTCACGGGAGATTCCTCCTGGGTAGGACAGACTGTGCGAGTGCGCATAACCCGCGCCAACCAGAACTCGCTGACCGGGAAAATCGCACAATAACCGGCTGTTAACCAATAACTTTATGCATAATGATCAGCATGCATAAGGTTTTGTCTAAGGGTTTGAATGTGTTACCCATGTCCTGAGCTAAAACTGTTACCTATGTCCTGATAACCATATAAAAGGCTCAATGATTCCATCACAAGAGACGTTCATTAGAAAAAAGATGAAGGAGGAGTACTGCGATGGAATTGTACGCGGGCATGGATTTGCATTCGAGCAATACATACCTGGGAATTATGGAAGACAGGCGCATGAAGAGGGTTTATCATAAGAGTATTCACAATGATCTTCCAGCTGTTCAAATGTTCAGGTCTTTCCTTTTACCCTTAGCCTTTGGCCCTTCGCCACTACCCTTTTCAATTCTTAATTGTATTATCTACTTTCCAGGACACTGGGCGACAACTTCGGCATCAATGCCCTTATTGCCATAGGCCTTGTCGAAGTGATCGCTGAACTGGCCGGCCAGCTTGCGAGCCCGCGCATCATAAGCCTGTTTGTCATTCCAGGTGGATTTCGGACGCAGCACATCCTGTTCTAAAATGCCGGGACAACTCTTGGGAATCAGCACATGGAATATTGGATCTTCTTCGAATTCAGCGGATTGCAGCAACTCACCGTTGAGCACGGCCTTTAGAAGCAACCTGGTAAGATTGATATCCATTCGCTTTCCTACGCCGTAGGGACCTCCGCTCCAACCGGTGTTTATAAGATATACCTGTGCTCCATGTCGCTGCATGAAATCTCCCAGCAACCTGGCATAAACATCCGGGTTTCTGGGCATAAAGGGTTCTCCAAAAAATCTGGAAAAAGTCGCCACAGGATCGACGATTCCGGTTTCCGTACCGGACAGCTTACTGGTATAGCCCATTAGAAACCACAGCATTGCCTGCTGCGGCGAGAGTTTTGCCACCGGTGGAAGCACCCCGTTGGCATCTGCCGTAAGAAATACAATTGTCGAAGGGTGCCCGGCGGTAGAAGATGGTTTTGTATTGCTTAAAAACTTCAGCGGATAGGAAGCACGCGAGTTCTCTGTAAACCTGTTGTCATCAAAATCAAATATCCCATTAGGATACATCATAGCATTCTCAATAATGGCACCATGAAGATGATAGTCTGCCTTATGCATGACAGCATTGTAAATTTCCGGTTCCTTGCTCGGATCAAGATCGATCATCTTGCCATAGCAGCCATTTTCAAAATTGGCGATTCCATTGGCGCTCCAGCCATGTTCGTCGTCACCTAACAGTGCACGCTCAGGGTCAGCAGAAAGGCTAGTCTTGCCTGTGCCCGAAAGCCCCAGGAACAAAGCCGCGTCTTTGTCAGGCCCTTCATTTGCCGAAGCATGTAGAGGCAAAATGCCCTCTGCCGGCAGAATGTAATTCATGACAGTAAACATGAGTTTCTTGACACTACCGCAATAAGCCGACCCATATACAACTCCCAACATCCGATCGAAATCAACTGCTATGGCCATGTTGGTGGTTTTACCGGTGGCCGGATCGATCCGCAATCTGCCGTTATAACGCTCTGAGTCGAGCTTGTCGTATGGAACAACCAGGATTGTGAAAGGCCTCTGATGAAAAATACTGGTTTTTATGTTTTCAGGAACAGGCCTGAACATATTATCGATAAACAGGGCTATCAGGGCTTTATCAGTAATTACCCGTACCGGCAGGGCATAGCTGGTATCAGCTCCCAATACACGATCGATGATATAGAATTTGTCTTTGTGACCCAAGGTAACCACAACATCCTGCACAAGCATATCAAAGGTATCTGGTTCAATCGGGATATTATTGGGGGAATCCCAGTCGATATTTGATTCGCTCTCCGGCCTTCTGACTGCTACGGTATCCTTCGGGCTTCTGCCCGTGGATTCAACCGGTGTCCAGGTTGCAAGCGCTCCGTTGGCACTGACGAACGCTTCCTTGTTCTTCACACACTCTTCAATCAAGTTCGGCCTGCTCAAGTTTTCCAAGATACACTGATGTTTATTAACCAATTCTCTGATGGTCCCCGCAAGATCCATAAAAATCCTCCTTGCAAACAAAGCCGATAACATATACATTTTTTGGGGTATTCTATCAAGCAGAAAAAATTGGATATTCATTCGATATGATCTGAATATCATAATAAATTGCTCAATACTTCCAACTATGAATTATTAACCGCAACTCTTCTTTCAGCCACAATATTTTTATTGTGTAAGTAGTTTCCTTATTTTACTTATCACGGGAGTCAGGTGTCCGGCATAAACCGTTTGTATTTCCAATCGAATCTGCAGTTTAATCTATTCGTCCAGGGCAATAGTTAGCAGGGTCATTGGATTTTGGCAGGCTCCAGGGCGGGTAAACAGAGTCGGAAGGGCATCCGGGTAATCGATCGCGGCAATGACCGATATCTTTTACGGGCATTCATATAAAACCTGATTTTGCAGCACGGACAACCTCCCGGGACAATTTCGTCCGCGTACCCGGAGATCACAAACCCTCCATACTGCCTCATACCCTTAATATGCCCAAAGGTAAAAACTCACGCGGCATTTATAATAAACAGCATTGGATTATCTCTTTCGAAAAAGTGTTCGACCCCGGGCTGAGATTACATCGGAAGTGTCCTGTTGTGTTCAATTATAAATAATTGTATATTTCTATATCTTGTATAATCGGAAAGCAAAAAAACCGATATGGTATGTACTGTTGAATTTATGGAGGTCATATGCCAAAACGATTGTCCGGATTTAGCATAACGTTTTTATTTGTCATGTCACTAGTATGTATTTCTGCCTGCGGAGATCCGAAAGTATTTATTGAAAACCCTGTATTCGATGCCGGCAATATAGCGCAGGGCAAAAAAATCGAACACACTTTCATCATTCAGAACATTGGATATAAGGTTCTCACGTATGAAATCAAGCGCTGCTGAGGGGTCAAAATCAGCGCCCCGGGCGGGCCGGAAATCAAACCGGGCGAATCACAGCCAATCATTATGGAACTATCAACCAAAACCGCGGAGGGA
>JAFGIF010000046.1 GCA_016929755.1 Deltaproteobacteria bacterium
CGGAAAAACGCTCGCGCCTTGTCCGGATCAGGATCCGTAAACAATCTCCCTTGCCCTTGCTCTATTACATCCACAGATGTCCTCCTTTACTCATTGCGGAGACACGCCAGCAACCGGTTATCCCCCGCTTACAACACTAAGAATGCCATCGGCTTTGTGATTCGGATGTAAAATTTCATCCCTGATGTCCATCCTTTCATCACGAAAGATACGCGGATCCATTTCGCAAAGGTCTGGAGCGACTCTGGGCTTAAACTCCATCTGCGCAAAAACATCGTTTTCCAAATCAACACCCGGGGCTACTTCTATCAGGGTTAACCCTTCGTCTCTCAGTTCGAAGACCGCCCGTTCCGTCACATACAACACCTTCTGCCCGACCTGTCTGGCATACTCTGCACTGAAGGTAATCTGTTCAACATCTTTGACAAGCTTCTTACGCTTGCCTTCCTTGACGATCTTCAATTTTCCGTCTTGTACCTCTACTTCGGATCCAACAGTGAACGTTCCGATAAACACCACGGTTTTTGCATTCTGGGTGATATTGATAAATCCGCCGCAGCCCGCCATGCGCGTACCGAAACGGCTGACATTAAGATTCCCGTGCCGGTCGGTTTGGGCCATGCCCAGAAAAGCCAGATCCAGACCGCCCCCGTCATAAAAATCGAACATGTATGTCTGGTCTATGATAGCATCCGGATTTGAAGCAGCTCCAAAGCTCAATCCCATGGCAGGGATGCCGCCTACGGGTCCTGATTCGACCGTGAGAGTGAATAATTCATGGATATCTTCTTCAGCAGCCACTGCAGCTATGCCGTCAGCCATTCCGATTCCCAGGTTGACCACTGCTCCGGGTATCAACTCCATGGCAGAACGCCGGCAGATCAGCTTTCTGACAGAAAAAGGCATCGGGTCAATCTCCTGGACCGGCACATAGACTTCGCCGGAATAGGCGGGGTTGTATTGTTCAAGATACGTCTGCCAATGATTCTCCGGTCTGGCAACCACAACCGCATCGACAAAAATACCCGGTATTTTTACCAGAAATGGATGCAGGTGGCCGCTGTCCGAAATCCTCTCTACCTGGGCAATCACTATACCGCCGGAATTCTTGGCGGCCTGAGCCATTGAAATCATCTCTAAAGATGCCGACTCTTTTTCCACAGAGATATTTCCATTCAAATCTGCCGTGGTTCCCCGGACAACCGCCACATTGATCGGAAAGGCCTTATAGAACAGCTTTTTCTGCCCACCTATTTCGATCAACTCAACCAAATCTTCGGTTGTCCTCGCATTGACTTTCCCGCCGTCGAGTCGAGGGTCGACAAAGGTTTTTAACCCGGTGTGGGTAATAAACCCGGGCCTGCCACCGGCAATTTCGCGAAACAGACAGGAAACAGCCCCCTGGGGAAAGTTGTAGGCCTCGATTTTGTTTTCCAGGGCCAATTTACCCAACTTTGGAGCCAGATTCCAGTAGCCTTCAATCACTCGTTTGACCAGTCCTTCATGTGCCACGTGATTCAAGCCCTTCGAGTCGCCATCCCCCTGCCCTGCTGCCCCGACAATAGTCAAATTGCATGGTCTGCCTGTTTCCAGGAATATCTTTTCCAGCGTGGAAGAAATCTCCTCCGGATGGCCGTTTCCGACAAAACCCCCGAAAGCAACCGTATCTCCATTTTTTATGAGTCTGATTGCATCTTCAGCACTCATTATTTTTCCAGCCATGTTAAAATCCTCCGTAGATTATTTTTAGTAGTTCAAAGAGCTTATTGTCTCTCCACTTGACAAAATCCTGAAAACTCTTGTCCTGCATCTCTTCTTTTACGCCTTCGATTAATTTTTCCTTCATAGGCTCAGTAATATAATTCCAGGTGGTAAGCTCTTCCCAAATAGCCTTAAAGGTTGTGTTCCCGATTCCATCTATGAAGTGGCCAATACCGCCGGCTTCTCCACCCCCAAGATGATAGATCATATGCGTTCCCATCAGGGCATACCGGATTCCCGGTCCGGCATAGAGTGCCTTGTCAACATCCTCGACCGTGGCAACACCATTCTCGACCAAATCGATGGCCTCTCGCCAGATGGCAACAGCCAGACGGTTACCGATAAAACCCGGAACCTCTTTACGAACCACAACCGGTATTTTTCCCAGATGCTCCATAAATTTCAGGCTCGTTTGCACAGTTTCTTCTGCAGTTTCTTTACCGGGTACAATTTCGATCAAGGGGATCAGATGGGGTGGATTCCAGGGATGGGTGATTACACAACGATGTTTATGAACCACCGCCTTCTGGATTTCTGTCATGAGTAATCCTGAAGAAGAACTGCCGATAATAGCATGGGGAGGTGAATATCTATCCAGTTCAGCAAATATCGGCTTCTTGATTTCGTACACTTCAGCGGCACATTCTTCTATAAAATCAACATCTTTTATTGCTTCAGAAAGATCTGAAAATATGGTTACCCTTTTCAGGGCCTGTTCTTTCTCTTCCGGAGCCAGCACCCCTTTTTCCATAAAAAAATCAAGGTTTGATTGGACACTTTTTAATCCTCGTTCCCTGGTTTCGGGTCGGCGTGAATAGGCATTGACATAGTAGCCTTTCTGCGCAAATAGTGAGACCCAGGCCGCACCGATCACACCGGTACCGATAACAGCTACTTTTTTAATTTCATCCATGTTGATAATATGTTCTTGTTTGCTCATGACGTCCTATCCAATCCTTTCATCTAAATAATATTGTATGCGTATGAATAGACCTTGCCGTTCAAGAATTGTAACCATCGCCTTTCTCCCACTCGCTTCTATTTCTTTTCCGCAACACCTTCCATCCCAAAGAGCGAAAAGCATGCCAAGAATTTTACGTTGTCTCAATGCCATCTAACTCACTGTTCCTGCTAACGAATATTTAGGTCCAGCAAGTAATGCCTTTAAGGACTATGGCACAAAAACCATAACGCTTCCGCCTGGTATGGCACTATGACCATTTTTGATGCTTATCAATCTAGAAGTTATACTTCGAGCAAACCGGATTGAAATTTAGGACTGCAAGATGTATCCTGGTATGCTAAGTAGAAGCACAGCATTATGCGGAAAGGGGGAAGGTTATGATTCCCAAAGGTCGTTTTGTCACCGAGATAGGTGAGGGTGACAGAATTAAATCGGTTTTTCTGGTATCAAAAAGAAATCTACTGACAACCAAGACCGGAAAGCCCTACGCCAAACTTGTACTGAGTGATATGACCGGAGAAATACCGGGGATTATCTGGGATGACGCCCAGCAGCAGATTGCTGCCATAGACCCCGGTGCAGTAGCAGGTGTTCGTGCGAGCACCGAATCCTATGACGGTCGTTTACAACTCAGAATTGAAAAAATCGTCAAACTCGATGAGTCCGTAGTGGACATGTCAACGCTTATTCCCACAACGAAACGTGATATCACCTCCATGATGGAGGAACTTGATAAGATTATCAACTGCATTCAAGACAGACATCTGAGTCTCCTGATACATTCACTATTCTCCGAAAAGGACATCCGAGAGACTTTCATAAAAGCGCCCGCAGCCAAGGGGATTCATCATAACTATGTAGGCGGTTTGCTGGAACATACGTTGTTTGTGTTGAAATCTATTATCGCCCTGTACCCGATATATACCCATATAGGAATAAATAAGGATTTACTCATTGCCGGCGCGCTTCTGCATGACATCGGCAAGATTTACGAATATTCATGTAATAAAATTATCGACATGACACCCATGGGCAGACTTATCGGTCATATCTATATATCCGCTCATATGGCGGATCAGGCCATTGCAAAGCTTGAAGATTTTCCTGAAGAACTGCGTCTTCAGCTTCTGCATATAATCATCAGTCACCACGGGCAACTGGAATTCGGTTCGCCGAAACTTCCCATGTCCCTTGAGGCACTGTTCTTACATATGCTCGATGATTTCGATGCCAAACTGACCGGCTTTTCGGCTATCATCGAAGCCACTCCGGAAGAGGAGCCATTCAGTGCATTCTCAAGAATTTATAACCGCTATCTCTATACGCAGCTATATGAAAATGAATCGTCTTAAGACTGCTCATTGAGTATTTTGTCTTGTTCCAGGATAAACTGATAGAGTGCTTCGGCGGAGTTTGCATCCATCAATTTATCCCTCAGGGATGCATTTTTCAGTAGCATCGATGCCCTGGCCAAGGCTTTGAGATGACCGCTGATAGAGTCGGCCGGAGCTACCAGTAGAAAAAATATATGACAGGGCTTACCGTCCAGCGCATCGAACCTCAAACCACTTTTGCTTTTTCCGATGGAAGCAGCAATTGCAGAAAGCCCTTTTATCTTTCCGTGTGGAATTGCCACCCCATCCCCAATGCCGGTGGAGCCCAATTTCTCACGGTTTAAAAGTACTTCGACCATCTCATCCAGAGGAACCCCATATACCTGTGATATGGGCCCGGCAAGCTCGGCCAAAATCTCCTTTTTGGTCGAGGCCTTGATATCATAGACAACACATTCAGGCTTGAGAATATCTCCGATATTCATATCACCGGTTCTATCAACCCGAAATCACCGTCATCTCTTTTGTAAATAAAATTAATTTGATTGGTGTCGGTATTCTGAAAAATTATGAAGCTTTTATTCGTTACTCCAAGCTGCAATGCCGCCTCATCCACGCTCATAGGCTTCACAAAATAATCATGTTCATGGATCACACGGGGTTGCTCCTGAGAACCTTCCACAGGCACACTTTCAGCTTGAAATGTACGGGGACCCTTTTTATCCTGTTGTTTTCCCTTATATTTCTTTACTTGACGTTCCAACTTATCCAAAACCATATCAATTGCCGAATACATATCTTCGGTTATCTCAACAGCATTAATCATGAATCCATTTGCATTCAACATAATGTCTGCTTTGTGCCGAATCTTTTCCACCGAGAGCACCACATGAACCTCGGTAGGCCTGTCAATATATTTATCGAGCTTTGACAGTCTCTTGGTTACATAATCTTTTAATGCATCGGATGAATCCATATTCTTAAAGGTTATGTCTATATGCATAGTTCCTCCTTGCAGAATTAATGTATCAGTAATGTTTTTTTCTTCTGTTTGATGGAAGAATAGCCAGAAGTTCCC
>JAFGIF010000047.1 GCA_016929755.1 Deltaproteobacteria bacterium
GACATGAATATTCCTGTCCTTACCGTGCTGGTGATTGCCTTGACCGGCAGTTTTATATTGTTCATCTGCATGAAGATCTAGCGCGAATGAATCTGAATGATCGTAAGGATCTGATAAAAAAGACAGCCCGGCAGCACCGGTTGAAGACACCTGCCGGGATGGTATTAAAAAATGACAATATTTTTTGAAAAGGAGGAAGTTCTATGACTATTGAGAAAGCACCGCAACCACAGGGATACCAGGTATTCGGCCCTAAACCGCATCTGGCCGATGTGCCCTATGAGGAGCACAATGCCAGGATAAACAAGGCCAAAAGTCTTATGCGGCAGCAGGGCATTGATCTTCTGATGCTCTGGAGCGAACAGAATTGTCATTATTTCGGAGGATTTACCTCGACGCACTGGAACGCACCCAGTATACAGCCCTGCGTTACAATCATTCCTGTCGACGGCGAACCAGTGATTATGGTCCCGGAGTTTTTCCGCTGGGTTGCTGAAGCCCAGTGCTGGATCAGGGACATCCGGGGACAGATCGATGCTCATCAGACCAACTCTGAACGGGACCTGCCCCGTGAGGTGGCTGAAGTGGTCAAGGAGATGGGATACGGAAACGCGAACATCGGTCTGGAGATGGGAGAACTGGCCCATACATGGATACCGCGTCCGTACAATGACATCAAGTTGCTGTTGGATTCCCTTCCCGATGCAAATTTCGTCGCCGGCGACATGATAGTCTGGGGATGTCGCATGCTCAAGTCTCCGCTTGAGATGGAGCGCCTTATCAAAGCCGCCGCCATTCATCGCCAGGCCTTTGGGGCGATTGTCGATGAATATCGCCCGGGTATGACGGAAAATGATGTCTTGAAGATATTCATGGTTACTGCCGCCCAAAATGGCGCCGAGTGGCTGCAGTCGGGCCATATCATGTGCGGTGACATGAAAGAAGGCATAGTTGACTGCGGCGGTCACTGGGACGGTATTGTCATCAACAAGGGCGACTATATCTCGGTGGATATGTGCCTGAAACACAAAGGGTATTGCGCTGATATGGGGCGCTTTATCTATGTGGGTCCCACGCCCGACGATTACAAGCGTGGTACTGAGCTGATGTGGGATGCCTTTGATGCTGCGGTTGACAAGATAAAGCCGGGCGTGCCGGCAAACGAGGTGTACAATGCCCTTATCAAGGTTGAACAGGACGGCGGCATGTGGCCCATCGAAATGGCCGGTCATGGCATCGGGCTGGATATTCATGAACCACCGGTATTCTCGGCTACAGAGGAAACTCTGCTCGAAGCCGGCATGTGTATGGAAGTGGAATGTTGTGGTTTGATCGGCGGTTTTCATAAGGAAGGCCATACCGGGATGTTCCACTATGAGAACCTGATCATTGTCACTGATGACGGTTGTCAGGTGATTGAGGGGCTGCCCAGGAAACACCTGGAGGTATCCTGCTATAAATAGGCTTTTTGTTATGGACTTTGCTCTGCCATGGTCACCAAGGAGGTCATGGCTTTCTTGATTCGGCACAGTGTTGATATTGAATTAATCAGACAGAAAGAACAGGAAGGTGCATATGGAAACCTATAAGATTATGGGCTTGGTGGGAAGCCCGAGAAAACAGGCCAATACCTATATCCTGGTGAAAAAGGCGCTGGAGGAGGCAGCTACAGTTCCCGGTGCCCAGACCGAGCTTTATGAGCTTGCAGGTAAACAAATCGGCCACTGTATCGGCTGCAACAAGTGTGCTGAACTGGGGCGTTGCGTTTTGAAGGACGATTTTTCGGAATTGCTCGATAAATATATTGAGGCCGATGGCATTATCTGGGGCGCTCCTGTCTATCACATGTCTATTCCGGGACTTATGAAGTCTGCAATTGATAGAATGGCAAACATGCTTTCCGCTTACTACATGAACAGCGGCAAGGACCTGCCCAGATACAGCAAGGTTTGCGGGGTAATTACGGTCGGTGCACACAGAAACGGGGGGCAGGACCTTGTCCTGAGCTATATGACCGATAGTTGCCTGATGATGAACAACGTGGTGGTATCGGGGATGACACTCGCGGGTGCATATATCGGAGCAGCCGGCTGGTCGGGACAGCCGCCGGATTTTCTTGCCAAAGACAACGTAGTCCAGGACGACTGGGGCATGATGAGCGCCCAGACTGTCGGCAAACGGGTTGCCGAAATGACACGCATTATTGCCGAGGGCAAGGCAGTACTTGGAGAAGGGCTGTCATCTGATTATATTTATAAACATGGGCCGGAGAAGTATGCACCGTTGAAATAATCCCTGAAAGTCTCCGGAACCCGGTGCTCGATCTTTCATATTAAAGGAGGGTTAGTATGAACAAGGTAGAAGGAAGAATAGATGATTGTTTAAGCACCCGAAACGGTCATTTGTTTATTGAACAATGCGATGTAATCGACATTGTGAATGAGTTAGGTTCACCATTGTTTGTAATATCGGAAGACCAGTTGCGCCGTAATATCCGCCGATTTCAGAGCGGGTTTGAGAAAGGATGGACAGATGGGCCGGTCAAGATCATGCCTGCTGCAAAAGCGAACTGGATCTCTGCCGTGCAGAAGATTATCGCGAGTGAGGGGTGCGGGTGTGACATCTATTCACCGGGAGAATTATCCGTAGCTTTAAATGCCGGTTTTGATCCTCAGTACATTTCCGTCAATGGAGTACCTAAGGACAAAGAACATATATTCAGAAGTATCAAAGAAGGTGCCCGCGTTACCATTGACAGTACTGAAGAGATCGATGTCGTGGAAAAGGCCGCTGGCGAACTCAACAAAACAGCCTATGTTCGTCTCAGGCTTAAACCGGCGATTTCCGGATTTATTTCACATACCGATTTTTCACCCACAGGATACATCCCCACGGACATTGCCTGCTTTGCATACAAGGGCGGGCTTGCATTAGATCAGGTAATATCGATTGGCAAACGCATATTGAAGATGAATAATGTCAAACTGGTCGGGTTTCATGAACATCACGGCCGTCACAGCCGCACAACCCGCTTCTGGGAAGAGCAGATGAAGGCCTATGCCAGAGATATTGGGGTCGTTTGCGATGCCCTGGGAGGTTTTCAGCCCGGGGAAATCGATATAGGCGGCGGTTTTGCCTGTCCGCGCGATCCCTTTAACGCGGAAACGGACTATCTGGAGCCCTATGAGCTTGCCTTTCTCCATGCTCTATCCAAAGGACTGAGTATATTCGGCCCTGCCTGGCGATATAAGATCCTTTCGAAACTGATCGAGCTGTTCCTGATCTGCAAGCCGAACCAGATAGTGGCCCCCACGATTGAAGCCTATGCCGATGCCTGCACGAGCACCTTGAAAAAAGAATTATCGCAGCACGGGGTCAATATCCAGGGGGTGATGCTGCAGGTTGAACCGGGGCGTTCACTGCATGGGGATACCGCCATCCATCTGTCAACCGTGAAAAACATCAAAAATATGACAAGTCCGATTAAATGGAGTCATGTGATTATAGATACGACTGAATTCTGGTTTACCGGCGGCCGTTATGAACACCATCTGCATGACTATATTGTTGCCAATAACACCGATGCCCCTCTGGTGAAAAAGGTCGATATTAATGGGCGCAGCTGTTACGGCGACAGGCTGATACCGACCGTGCGTGTGCCCGGGGACATCAAAGTGGGTGACATTCTGGCCATTCTTGATGTCGGTGCGTACCAGGAGGTCTCCATGAGCAATTTCAATGCGATGCCCCGACCGGCAACCCTGCTTGTGAGCGGTGACAAGATAGCTACCATCAGGAGAAAGGAAACCGAGGATGATGTGTTCAGGAGAGATGTTATCCCCGACCATCTGAAGGAGAGCAAGAAGGCCCGCGCAATATAAATGAAGCGAAAATTACGCGGGAATTCCGGTATTGTATCTCAATAAAAGAGATTGTTTTTCCGGCTGAGAAAGGGACCTGAACCGATAAACCACACCAGAAATCCGGTCGAAACCGTGTTAAACAATACGAACGGAGTATGTCCGGGATCGAAAGCGGCCCAATCGTTTACAGCGGATCATCCGGTTTGATGAAGGCATGAATACCGGCGCCGGATTTACGGCCGCTCCGCAAACGATCGTATATCTGAAACGATTGTATGACCTCATATACTATCTCAAGCATGCCCAACTTGGTTGCAATATCAGAAACACGTGTTCATGGTTTTTATTGAGAATTGTTTGACAGATTTAGACTTGCAATTTAACGAATCGGCAGTATGTTTCTTGTATGGAAAATACATCCGCAATACTTACGGCCGAGGTCAGTCTGTATCCGTTGCGAACAGATGATGTGTCAACAGGCGTGCGTGATTTTATCGCAATTCTGAAA
>JAFGIF010000286.1 GCA_016929755.1 Deltaproteobacteria bacterium
ATCGCCGACCTTGGGAGTATCAGGAATTTCTCCGGCCACGCCCGATTCAATGATGCGTCTGATAGGGAGCGGGATTTTATCTTCAATCTGGTACTTGCGCAAAATTCTCTGAGCCTGGATGAAGGTTGTATTATCCGCAACCGTTATCCCGGAGGCGATTGTATCCAGCCGGTCGCCGATCACATCCGACAAAATGATGTTGATCATTCTGGCCGGATAGGAGATCCGTGCAAAGTGTCCGCCTTTGACCTGTGAGATGTGCTTGCGGATGCAGTTGATTTCCTTGATATCCGCCCCACAATCCAGCAGGATTTTTGTCATCTGTTGCATATCGGCAAGCGAGATTCCTTCCCGAGGCAGGCTGAACAATGCCGATCCACCGCCTGAGACAAGATTGATGATCAGCGTGTTTTCATCCGTATCCCGGGCTGTTTCGTATAGAAGCCTGGCTCCCTTCAGGCTGTTTTCATCAGGAATAGGGTGTCCGGCTTCCATCACAATGATTTTATGGAGCTTCTCTGCATGTCCGTACTTGGTGATCACCGAACCGCCGGTAATTCTGGTCCCAAGAATATGTTCAATCGCTAACGCCATTTTCGAGGATGCCTTGCCGATCCCTAAAACATATATTCTGCTGTATTTGAGTAAATCTTCCTTGAGTGTTACAGCCTCGTTTTGAATTGTCAGGGTAGAACCCTGAAGGCTCATAAAGTTTGCAATCATCTTGTAGGGATCTACCCGATCGAGGGCCCTGAGAAAAATATCCTTGAGGTCAGCTATAGGATTCATATCAGCTCCTTTATTCAGATATTCTCGATCCTTGCAGTCGTTTTTTATATTTTCTAGCAATATCAAAGTTGGCCTTGTGTAAGTTTCTTTCAATGGTTGGCAGGTTCAGATATGAATGTGTCGTTTCGAAGTATCGTACGGCCTTGTCATAATACTGTATCCCCATTGCATTAAAGGCCAGGCGGGCATGGATATTTTTTATAACCCTGAGCATGACTTCATCCTACTATATTTTTTCTGCAAGGCATACTGCCGGTATCAAGTTATTATACAATCCAAAGTAGTACGCTAACCGAAGCCGTCCCGTATGGTTTTGATGATGGCACAAGCATAATCAGGAGAACCTACTCAAGAGAAAATCATTATAAACAATGTTTTCTTTTGCGTGTCTCAATCATATTCTAGTGAGTTGCCCTCTTCTTTATTGTTGCTAAATAAATCGAACAGCCCCTTGCCTCCGATAAGAAAACCCAAACCTATCCATAACAGACAGATGTTATCCGCTATAAACATGAACCAGGCACCCTGCTGCATGTGGGCTCCGCTCAAGGGTCCCAGCCCCAGCAGTCCACCTATAAGGCCTGCGAAAAAGGCCGGGGCAATTTTGCGGGTAAGCCCGATCCAGAAAAGAGTGCCAGCGCAAATAGACAGGCCTGCCCCCAAAAGGCCAATTCGGAGTATCATGCTGCTGGCAAGCTGCCGGACAGTTTCCGGCAGGGCCATTAGATCACCGCCGCTCAAAGCACTATATTCGTATACTGCAATCGGCGTACTGAAAACAGCGGCTACAATTCCGTAGATAACGAACAGAAAACACCCTAATGCCATCAGCCGTGCACTGATCAGGATTCTTCGGCTAACCTTCTGATTCATTGTTTTTTACCTCCCGTTTTTAAAGGAATCGATTCATTCTAATAAATTTGAAACAATTATATCAGAGTCCTGAATTTTATCATTAATTTTCATCCATAAGATGTTCATTTTTTTAAGAAAATCATTTGTAACCGTATTAGTGCCTCAGCACTAAAATTCATTTCTATGTAATGCGGATTTTGGTGAATTATCCAAAAGGAATCTTGGCAGCCCTCACTATGATTTATTCCCCCATTCGGTTCGAATAGAGACTATGTTTAATTTTGTGCTGAAATTAATATTGAGATGTTTTACCCCAGTTAATGAGAAGATTATGATCTTACTTTCATTGTTTGTAGTCGCTAACACAAACTTGGCTGTAATTCATGCTTGATTTTTTTCTGTTTCTTCTATACCAAAACAAAACTGTAAGAATGAAATAAGTAGAGAGAAATCTCGAATGGTAATTTGATTCATATTGAAATGCTTCCTTTTCTCATTAACTTATATTGCCGCGAGATAATAATTTAAAAACTATACACAAATAAATTGTGAGAGAATTCATCTATGGTCGCTGCGCAGCAGGCATTTAATAAATTTTCTCCCCAACCGGAAAACAAAACAATCGGCAAGAAAAGCTGGCTCACCATCATCTATTCATTTCTGATCTTATGTATTCTTATCTGGGTAAACGAGCTTCTGGATATCTCTCATCTGCTGTTCGGTGCGCAGAAAACGCCGATCAACTGGCAAGAAGCTATCAGTGAAACTGTCGTGATTCTACTGGTCGGAGCATTTGCCCTTTCGCGTATTTACTACATGCCATCTCCAAGAGCTCGAGAAAAGAAGGCAGTTTCGATTGGGAAGATATGGTTGCCGGTTGCATATACCTTCATCCTGCTCAGTTTTCTTATATGGCTGGATGAACTCATAGATCTCCCGCACATTCTTTTTCAAGGGCCGCCTACACCCATCAACTGGATCGAGGCGGTCGGTGAAACGATCCTGATCCTCGGCATCGGAGTGTTTGCGGTTATGTTGTTGATTCGCAATGTAACCGAGCGCGAGCGGGCCGAGTATAGGGCACGCAGGGAAAAGATGTTCAGCGATACGCTTATTCAGGTCTCCCCGGTATTTTTTGTTGCCATGAACCGGGATGGCCAGGTCATAATGATGAATAATGAAATGCTCTCTGCCCTTGGATATACCCTGAAAGAGGTTAAGAATATAGATTATCTCAGCACATTTATTCCGGATAATGAAAAGCACAAGGTCAGTTTGATAATGGAGATAATCAAGAACACCGACGATGTAATGAAACAGGAAAATCATATAATAGCCAAAGATGGTAGCAAACTTTTAATCGACTGGTATGGTAGAGCGGTCTTCGAGGAAAATGGCGAGATGGACTTTTTCTTTGGTATAGGCATCGATATCACAGAGCGTAAGCGGTTTGAGTCCGAACTGGAGGATTCACGGGAACAGCTCCGCAACCTCAACATTCATTCCGTGGATGTCCGCGAACGCGAACGCACCCGCATAGCACGGGAGCTGCACGACGAACTTGGCCAGCTTTTGACCGTGCTGAAGCTTGACCTCGGCTTTATCGAAAAAAAAGTATCGGAACAGGGCATACAGATTGATAACAAGATATCTGATATGTCACAGATGATTGATCTGACGATCAATTCACTCAGGAGAATCATCACTGATTTGAGACCTTCACTGCTTGACCATCTAGGATTGGTGGCTGCCATCGAATGGCAGGCTAGGGACTTTCAGAATCGTACCGGAATCCAGTGCGATGTCTTGGTGGAAACCAGCAACCTGCAGGCTGACCCTGATCTTTCTACCACCATATTCCGTATTTTTCAGGAAACGCTTACCAATGTCACCCGGCATTCCCAGGCCCGAAATGTCTGGGTGACGCTGGATAAATGCGATCATGCCATTAATCTCGTTGTTCAGGACAATGGTCTTGGCATACCGGCCGAGAAGATCACTGATCCCAAATCCTACGGCCTGATGGGCATCAGGGAACGGGTTAATTTCTGCGGTGGGTCAGTTGAGATCACCGGCAGGCAAGGGCAGGGCACAACTATTTGTGTAACAATCCCGCTGGCTGAGGGCGTGTAGTCTCGGATCTTTAACGATAAGGGTAAATTGTATATCTGTCGGCCGTTGTCCATGCTGCAAGGATCTCTTTGTCATTCGTGGAAACGATTCAACAGTTCAATATTTCAGAGTTCTTCCCTCTGTAATTTCATGTAAGCCTGGTTTCAATTACTTCAAACCATATTCTTCATAGATGCCGTACTTGTGTACGGCCTTTACCATGGCAATATAGTTTTCCGGTTTTATTCCCGGATGGATAGTGTTTGAAGACGAGAGAATGTAGCCACCGCCCCCGGCAGCGACTTTGATGGTCTGCCGGACTTCACGTTCAACGTCTTCAATACTCTTGTTGACCAGCGTGTCCATGCAGTCGATATTGCCCATGATGCAGATTTTGTCTCCGATCTCCTGCTTCACTTCTGCAATATCCAAACACTGCGGCTGAATGGGGTGAATGCCGTCGAAGCCTACTTCGATAAGGTCTTGCATAATTTTCCAGTGATTGCCGTCGGTATGCTTGAAGACTTTGAGCCCTTTCATGTGCATGAAAGCAATAATTTCAGCGTAGTATGGTTTGAGAAATTCGCGAAACATTTCCGGCGACATGATCATATCGGTATTGTGAGCCAGGTCGCCATCCATGGTAATCACATCGGCCCCCAGCTTGGCACCAAGATCAATGGCCTCCAGGGTGTAATCGGTAACGATGCGTGCTATCCGGTGGGCCAGATCCGGTTTTCTGTAATAGGCCAGCAATAGATGCTGCATACCCCCCAGAAGGTTCCAGCTGCGGCGAAACGGATCCTGCATGCTGAGCACGAGCGCCTGCCGGCCTTTGAAACGCTGGGCGCAGTAGCTCAACGATAAGAGGTCGCTTTCACGAATCTTGGGCGGTTTGTAGTTTCTCAGATCGGCTTTGTCCTTGATCGGCCCGCTCACCACCAGGGCCTCCCCGTAGGGGCTGAACTGGAAGGTTACGCCCCAGTCATCGATCACGTGTTCTTCGTCAATTTTTCTGGTTTCTGGAAATACCCGCAAAGTAATGCCGTCCACATCAAGTTCTTCAATTACCAGAAGAACGGCTTCGAACAGCTTGATTTTGCTTTCGAGATCCATGCGCTGGATATAGTCCGCCTGCGGCACATCATCAGTAAAATGACGGGCGATGTTGATGACGGATGACTCGTTGTAGGCCAGTTCCAGGTGAGGTACCCTGTCGGGTATGCCCAGCGAGAGGGCTCTAAGTACTCTGTCCCTGCCGTTCATGTTCTATTCTCCTTTTTGCTTTAATTATGAATTCATTTTATTTTGTCAAAACTCAGTTTTCCATTGGAATAATGATGTTGGTAAGTTTCCATTTCAGACCGGCGCGGCTGAGAATAAACGTTGTTTCATTGCCGGTATCATTCGGAACACGTATTTCGAATTCATTTAAAGATCGGTAGTTCATTTTTGCGGAACCCAGCAGTTTTTTGTTGTCTTTTTCGCTGGGTTTCGGTTTGTTCGGCTTCCCGACTTCAGGCTTATCGCCCTTCATCAGTGTCGCGATTCCTTCCGGTGTGACAAATGCATCAATCGTTTTGTTTACAAGGATATCGGCAATCGCCATAGTGAAAGCCGCCAGGGGATTTCCATTTTTGTTTTTGTCAGAAAGATTTTTCTTTATCGTGGAGCCAATCTGTTCCTTGAGATTCAGCCGCAGGGTCGGAAAATCGATGTGCTGAGAAAGCTTTTGTGTATCCTGCTGGTCGGTTGCTGTCTTAATACGGTAGAGCGTAATATAGGGTGAAGCATACAAACAACCTCCGATAATTACGACAATCAGCAAGGCAATGATCCATAATCTTCTCATAGTGGTCTCCCGACTGACATATTTTCAACTAAATAAGCAGCATATCAAATTTACCATTCATCTTACACATGTGAACCGGAAAGAATCAAGGCCGGATCGTACGTTTATATCTCTGTGTCCCAAAGCCAGGCTGCCCCACGCACGCCGCTGGAATCGCCGTGCACTGAAGGGACAATCGGAGTTTCACACTCGCCACCGAAAACCCATGGTTTCATCAATCCCGGCAGATTGGTATACAGGCGCCTGATGTTGGACATTCCTCCGGCAAGCACGATAATGTCGGGGTCAAGGATATTGACCGCATGGGCCAGGGATCGTGCTAGGCGGTCTTCATATCGAGCCAGGGCGGCAAGAGCCTGTTCATAGCCGTTATCAGCCAGGCTGATGATTTCAGGGGCGCTGAGGCGTTTTCCGGTTTCGTTCAGGTAGTTCCCAGCAAACCCTGTGCCTGATACCCATGTCTCAATGCAGCTGTTTTTGCCGCAGTAACAGGGATTTTTGTCACGCTCCTCCTCACTCGGCCAAGGAAGGGGATTATGTCCCCATTCCCCACCGATCCCGTTTCCACCATGATGGGCTTTTGTTCCGATTGCGATACCCGCACCGCAGCCGGTCCCGATGATAACGGCAAAGACTATGTTTCTGCCCTTGCCAGCGCCGTCAATGGCCTCGGATACCGCCAGACAGTTGGCATCATTGGCGAACCTGACAGGTCGATTAAGCGCAGCGCTGAGATCTTTATCAAAAGGGCGAGCGTTGAGCCAGACGGAGTTGGCGTTTTTTACCAGGCCGGAAAAAGGGGAGATGGTTCCCGGCATGCCGACTCCAACGCTGCCTGTATGGGCTGTTTTCTGTTCTGTATGTGCCACCAGATCGCAGATGGCCTTGATGGTTGCCTTGTAATCATTCCGGGGTGTGGGGATTCTGTGGCGATAGAGTTCGCAGCCCGTATGGGAAAGGGCGATCACCTCAATCTTTGTGCCGCCCAAATCAATGCCGATTCGCATGGTCTATCCTCCTTTTTTATGCCCAAGACCTTCCTGTCTTTGTTGCTGAGGGCTTTAAGATAGTAAAGGAGATGAATAATTGTTTCAACGTTGTTCCGGCACGCCCGGTGTGATTTCAGTGTAAATCCGCTCGCGATTGAGATAATGCCTGTTGCCTGAGAATTATAAGATTGCTGCGGCAGCTGACAAAAAATAAGGTTTGGGTGGTCATGGTATCTGCAGGTAATTCACGGGGATAGTAGAAATTGTCAAGATAAATGAATCGGAAGCGCCATAGGATACTGCCCGATATGGCGTTATAGACAATCGAAATGATAACCGACAGAGCTGCGGCCTTGAGGAAAAACCGTCCCATTGTAATTGCCACCTGCTTTACTCCGTATGTATATGTTATCGGGTAGAAGATCAATTTCTCAAGATTGTTTACACCCTGAATGGGGAAGGGGTATTTGTTGAATTTCAAGTGAGCGCATCGATAGTTGAAGATGCATTTCTATAAGCAGTAATTTGTAATAGCTTTCTTGAATGAGAAAAATAATGGTCTATTAAAATGTTCTGTGGTTCGACAGATGAAAGATCTCCCATAGCCTGCGGGGGATATGGTTTTTATGCCATAAATATAATGGTGTTTCAGCCATAAACAGCGATAAAACATCATTATACTTTTAATTTCTCGTTATACAATGAAATATAACCATGAATTATCGTTAATGATTTCAAACGGTTTGTTTCTGCCATATTCAGCAAATATTCTGGCATGGTTATCGCAATAATAAATCCAGGAAACTAGGAAAGGAGAACGGAAATGGAAGCCGCAAGAAAACTGTACATGTGTGCCTGTGGTGTGCTCACTGAGAAGGTTTGTGAAAACTGCGGTGAGCCGGTGTGTGATATTTGCTCCACGTTAGATGTGGTGAGATTTGATCCTGGGTTTAATGGGATCGGAGATTACTGTCCGAACTGCAAAAAGCATCTCAATGCCGGTGTATTAGATAATGTGCATTGGATCGAAATTGCCGGGAGATTCGCCTGATAAGTATAGAGAGAATAAAAAAATTATTGCCGGTTTCTGCTGATACCAGATGTGTCGGTGCGGGGGCAGACTTAAAGCATCCAGATTTTTCTTACACCAGCCCCCGCTATAACATCTTCTTGTTTTTCATATTGCCAGATCCTTTGAGTCGTGTCTTTGAATTACTTATAAAAAAAACACTATCTGTGGGATTGAAAAAACTTCATCGATGGATGCTTTTCTGTTCTTTGTTGAGACCTGGCTCTACCTTTGCTCTTGGCGCAGCAAGCTAAATTGTGGACTTAGTGCTAGACCGGTTCTTCCGGCGCTTCCAGGGGGCCATACCAGTGGAGGTTGGCAAACTCCGGATCATCTGCAACGTGGGCACAGGCATCTCCCGTACAGAAAAGCAGAAGTTGACCCTTATAATCTTCTGCCGCTTCAAGATTTTCCAAATCCATAAGCTCGACGATTTCCTGGGCACTCTCGGGCATCTTTTTGAACTCGGTCACGCTGGTTATGGGCTTTCCTTTTTCATCATATTTAAGCAACCAGTAAAATCCGGGTTTTTTCGGCATTTCTTTTGACCAGATCATTTTATGCTCCTTTTTTTACAGTATATTACATTTAAGAGTGTTTGCTCTCCTTAGATGGTTATCAGCTCGTTGGCAACCAGGGTTTATTAGGCTTGATCGATTTTCTTTTAACAAAATAGGATTGCGAGAGCAAAATGCAAGATATTCTTTCTTTGTGCCTTTTACATTAAAGGGTGTTGGCTGAATTAAATCAAACTCCTGCAGAGCAGCAAGTCATAAAGACCCGTCCAGTTTGTCAGCCACTGGTTTCTTGCATTTTCGGCAGCGCTGTGCTCCTCGGAAGAGTTCTGCGCCGCAGTCTGGACAGTGATAGCGCTCACACTCTGCACGGGCCCATTCCACGCTGCCTTTTTCGTCGCCGTGTAGCGCAACTTTTGCACGCCAGATGGGGATGGTTCGCTTCATCACCCGCTGTCCTGTGGCCAGGCCGAAGTTCTCGATCATATCGCAGGGCCACTCGTCGCACTGGTGGCAGGAGTAGAATCCCTTTGCCTTCACGCAGTCACGTATTTTGCACAGCTTGCAGTAGCCGTAGAGCTTTTTCGGCGGGTCGGGTTGCATACACCCCAGGCACTGCGTTTTCTCGGGATTGGTTCCGTAGAGATTGCCCATCACGGTCTTGAATTTTTCGTTATTGTCCCTGGTGGCGATGTATACCCCGCACAGCCCGCAGTACAGGCCGCACGGTGCCATAAGATCCCTGTTTTTGAACTCTTCTTCTGTCCATCCCTTCATATAACCTTCTTTCATATCTGAAAATGAATTAAAAGAATCCAATAATTATAATTGACAAACAAATATTTTACAAATCTCAATTTGTTATGAAGATGATTCAGGAACGTTGCCTGGTTGCACTTGTGTTTTGAAAAAAGCAACATGCACAATATTGAATGACTTTTTTACCGAAAGGATGGAAATGGAGGATGCTGGATTCCTGAGGCTTCGGAAAATTATTAACCGAGTTCATCTGTGGTTCCCGGAAACAAATACCTGCTTTGAATGATTATCATTTTTTGAATCAGGCCTATAGGCACCATAAGATATTGTTGATTTATATGATAGCATCCATTTTTTTCAGATCGAACAAAGTTGTTGTAAACAGGTGCAGAAACCCGAGGTATGTTTTACTTGAATTAGCAATCTACTGGTCGTATGTATGTCATTGTTCTATTATGGGATACACTTGAAAAGATATTATCCGAAAAGGTTTGCGTGATGATAGTTGTACAACAATGAAAGGAGAAAACTATGCGCAACACATTGTGTTTTATATTGATCTCGCTGGCGGCGTTTCTGGTATTGGAAGGATGTGCAACCGACCCTTACACCGGGGAGAAGAAAGCCAGCAAGGCTTCGATCGGAGCTATGGTAGGGGCGGTTTCAGGGGCTGTAGTCGGAGCAGCGACAGGCGATGACAGCGATGAGAGGCGCAAACGGGCGCTTATCGGGGCCGGTGTGGGGGCGTTGGCCGGTGGCGGGGTCGGCTATTACATGGACCGCCAGGAGGCGAAGCTGCGCGAACAGCTTAAGGGAACCGGTGTCAGTGTCACCCGGCAGGGTGACAACATCATGCTGAACATGCCCGGCAACGTCACCTTTGAATTTGACAGCTATAATATCAACGCGAATTTTTACGATGTGCTCAACTCCGTGGTCCTGGTACTCAAAGAATATGAAAAGACCCTGATCAATGTCTACGGACACACCGACAGCATCGGCAGCGATTTCTACAACCAGACCCTCTCCGAGCGCCGGGCCGCCAGCGTCGGCCAGTACCTGTTCTCTCATGGTATACTGAATATGAGAATCATCACCCAGGGATTCGGTGAGACTCGACCGATCGCAAGCAATGATACGGAAGAGGGCCGGCAGCTGAACAGACGGGTCGAGCTTGAGCTCGTGCCGCTGACGCAGGGGTAGTTGAATATATAAGATCCAAGGTCGATTGGTGAAGCAATACGCGAGTCTTGATATCTAAGGCATAATATATGCGATCAGCCATGTTCGGGTTTTAAGGTGGGAAGTGTATTTCAGCTCGAGATGCCAGGCAGAAGAAAAAAATGAGAAGCCGGAAATAGAATAAAGACATATTCATTACTAATGCAGGACTTAAACGTAAGCAGTGTCTCCATCCATCTAATTGTGGACTATAAATGAAATAAATGTATTGAATGTTGATTGCATGCGATTGAAAAATTATTCCGGAAAAGAGAATTTATCTTCTTTCGTGTAAGAAAAAAACTGGCAGCTGATGTCGAAGAGTCAAAGGCCAAGAGCTATAATAAAAACAGGATGGAGATTGAATGGCAAAGGGTAAAGGGCGAGAAAATATATAAAACCAATGGCTTAAAGTATGATATAAAAAACTGTTATGTCTGTTACAGACATATCGCAAGCAATAAATCACAAACAACAACAGTTTAAAGTAAATGGCGTGAGTTATGCAGGCATTGTAATAAAATTCCACTCTGAAACCACACGCCGGGAAAAGGAAAATCAGGTAGGATTAGGGGGATAATTAGAACTCATGAATTCAAAAAATTGGAAGAAATGCGTTGTAGCATTCGTAGTTTTGGGCATGTTGAACCTTGTTCTCGGGTGTAACAGCAGCAGTTCGTCGACATCCTCGGTACAAAGCAGCCCTGAAGCCAACGATGACATTCTTTACCTCACAGAAACAAATACCGATGTCGAGGACCGACTCGTCGTCTCCTACGATGTGAGTGCGGATGGGTCTGCGGGAGTAAATGTTTCGGTGCAGGTTGCACCTCCGGCGAGCACTATCGGAGATCTTACCCCGGGTTTATGGCAGGTGAGAGTTTCTGCCAAAAATGCCGAAGGAATAGTCATTGCCACCGGCAGCACGGAGATCCTCGTGCCGTGCTCTGCTCCGGATATGGCCGGGCTCATGCTCTCGAATTACACGGTAGCCACCGGTGCTGCAGGAGCCGTAGTGGGGGATTTAATTTTCCCGTCGCAAGGAATTGCGCGAAGCATAGCCCTGACGGTGGAACCTGAACCGGGAACATCCCTTGAGGGAGGAGGGCTTGAAATAACATTCGAAGGTTCCACCTATTATGATCCCTCTTTTGGGGATCAGGTAGTTTTTAGCGTGTCTGATATGCGCTTTGAAATTTTCGATAATCTGCTAAAACTAAAGGATGATGTGGTCATTCTCTCAGATACAACAGATATATATTACGACATTATCATCCAGGCCCAGATGGAAGAATTCAGTGCTGAAAAGGATTTTCGAATCGCTCTTGATGCCTTCCTGCTAAACGGGGTGACTGCACACCGGGGATACTCAGGCAAGTATCCGCAAAACACCATGGATGCTTTTGTTGCTGCCGTGGAAGCAGGGGCAGATACAATCGAGCTGGATATTCACCAAACCCTGGATGGAAAGCTCGTGGTGATCCATGATGACTCCACCGGGGCCTATGCCATGGAAGATCTTGTCATTGCGGAAAGCACCTGGGAGGAACTGCGCGAACTTGATGTTGCCTACTACTACCGGTGGTTGCACCCCGGCTACCCCGTTACGCACATGCCCCTGCTCTCAGAAGTGCTCGAATTCATCATGACCCAGAACTCCACAAAGTTGACCATCGAAATTAAAGACGACTCATCTGAAAAAGCGGTTTCCCTGGTGCATGAGTACAATGCCCAGGCCTGGGCCGGATTCACCGGATTCAGCTATGAGATCATGAGCTCGGTGAAGGATCTCGATCCGAGCCTGTACGTGCTCTGGCTCGATAATCCCATCACTTGCGAGGAATTCCAGGAAGATATCGAATTGTGTATTGATGCGGGATTCGAGGCCTTCGGGATGAACTCAATTCACTTCTCCTGCTGCCGGGTTGCAAAGCTCCATGAGTTCGGACTGGAATCCGCTTTCTACACGGTGAACGACCCGATTTCCATGGCGATTCTGATCTCGGCGGATGTCGATCACATCATTACCAATTATGCGGAAAAGTGTCTGGAGGTAAAGGAACAGCTGTGATTCCGAATCAGAATATTTTTCGAGTACCTGATGCCCTAAAAGGATAATGAGAGATAAAAACTCCCCCTGGCAGCGCCAGGGGGTATTCACATTGCAGGAGGGAATTTAATGGAAGTTGTTCCTATCTGTTCATCATTTCGGCAGTGATAGGGTGATCTTCCGGCAAATATTCAGGCAGTGGTTTCTCTTCCAGTGCGACATCGTTGCCCGGAATCGGCAACACATGCAGAACATCGTAGAATGATATCCAGTGGTTAATGTTGAGGCGTTTGCCTTCCGGGTGATTCCAGGTACGATACCAGAAAATGTCGTTGACGGATTTACGCTGCTCCATGGCCTGTTTCTCCGCAATAAATGCATCCTGTTCGTGTTTGGCACAGATGGCGATGATGGCAATCATCTTATGTGATGGCGTAATTTCAGGTGCAAGGAGTTCACAGAAGCCTTGACCCCATCCTCGCTCGAGCTGCTCGTCGGTATCATTGAGTTCAATTGAATGTATCGGTCCTGTCAGGCAAAAGGCACCGTATCGAAGGTCATCTCCTTCGGGGACATAGGTTGTGCCGTCCAAGTGGATTGAATTAAGGCCCGCCTGGATTGCCTCACCAAGTGCCTGCTCTGCGATAT
Source organism: Deltaproteobacteria bacterium (assembly GCA_016929755.1). Taxonomy (GTDB): domain Bacteria; phylum Desulfobacterota; class Desulfomonilia; order UBA1062; family UBA1062; genus JAFGIF01. The sequence continues at coordinate 12,860 of JAFGIF010000286.1, forward strand.
CAATCGGTATAGGACTTTTTGCAAGCTTGTCCATATCGATGGCGATGAAAACCATCTCATGCCCGTCTTCCCGTGGTTTGAGAACCTTTTTGCCTAATTCTGCAATCATATCAGCTAGGTTTTGGTACGACTTAAAATCAGTAACCGGAACCCGGGGATTATTGTCTGTTTTGTTAGCTTCATACGCCCGAATGATTCTATTGTAGGTAATGTCCAACCCCTTATCAATACATTCGCGCATAATATCGAGAACCTGTCTGCCTTGAGTGTTGTTGCCTTTGATGATTCGTGTGGTTACCACATCCTTTACGCCATAGTTATTGAGCATATGGTTAAAGCTGCTGAAAAAGCGTGTCATGACATGTACGGGAACTTCTTTTGAGAAATCCGCATTACGACGCTCACTCTTACGCTCAATTAATTTTGCACCTGCCAAGTGCATGACTTTATCATCAAAGTCAACTTGGTCCTTTGGCTGCTTGAATCCAAGTTGGATAATGGTTGAAATCTTACCATTAACATCCATGCCGGGAATCATAACCAGTTCTTTTATATCCACGTAACCTTCATGGTTTGAGCCCTCAATGAGTTCTTTGCTCAAGGAATGCCTGATTACGTTTACCCCGATATGACCACCTAAAGCAGCACCCACAGCGCATTTCAAATTGTGTTCAAAGGTTCCCATATCAACCTGCTCAAGACTATGCATGCTCGGCGGTATCGGTCCGCGTCTGAGACGAAGCATATCCATAAACATGCCATCATATCCGGTATTTACCAATACTACTGTGGCAAACGCATTTTTCACTAAACGTTCATTGTTTTTCATAACTTTGAGTTTGGCGATTGCTTTTTCACACTGGGAATTAAAGGTCCAGTCAAAATACATTCCTTGCCAATGCTGAGAATAGGTGGCACAAGCAGCTTTGATTCCACAGGCAAGCACTTGTCCCAGTTTGTATTTGCTGGGAACGTCATTTATCTCAAAGGGTGCAAAGTCTTTGCCTGGGTACTCGCTTGCGGCCCAGATTTTACGTATCCAAATGTTTTGTAACCTTGTAATGGACCGGGGATAAAAAAGATACGGAACTTCAGATGTTCCTGGATGCGTTTCCGGCATCCATTGGGTTTTGTGAATGTCTGCTGTGCCTTCGGGTGCGATTTTGCGACCGTTTTTTTTGCCCAGTATATTATTGATATCAGATTCGGTCTTTTTCATTCGTAATCCTCCGTAAAGAAAGTATTTTATTTATTGTGATTTGAGTTTCATTTGAATACTTCAGTTATCTAAAATGGTTTTTCCCGGATAGCCCTCCTTTCTCTTTTTATTCTTCCGGCGGAATAAAGAACCTGGAGCCACTGGTCTTTTCTCCAACGAAACCGTTAAACAACACCTCGAGTATGATGGGGATATCATCCCGCAGGGAGTAGTCCATGCCGGAACGGAGCCATTTATGCACCACTCCGTCAATAAAACCGAGTATGCCGTAAAATACCGTGTAAAAATTTGTTGTCTTGAGCTTACCGTCAAGGTTTAAGGCCACGATGCGCTCTTTTATCATCGGAAGATTCGAGACAATCGTGTCGTAGAAGATTGAGCGGTTTTCCGAGCGCTTGAAAATCTCCTCACGCTGAATAAGCCGGTAGAGTAGATGATTTTCTTCGATGAAGGTTACCCACAGTTCGAGTGCCTCCTGGATTTGTTTCAGAACGTCATCATTCCGTGAGAAGACACGGATAAACATATCCACGATTTCCAGATTTTTTTCAAGTAGGAGCTGATCGAGAAGTTCCTGTTTGCTGGAAAATTTGCGATAGACCGTGCCTTTGCCGACACCGGACAGGGCTGCTATCTCATCCACGGTTGTTGCATGAAACCCTTTCTCGACAAACAGTTTCAAGGATGCGTCGAAGATTTTATTTCGATTCTCCGATGTGTCTTTTTTTTTGCTTTCAGTGGTGGTTGGAAGGGTTGCCAGAGAGAGAAATTCGTGAAGATGTTCTGCCGGAACAGTCACATTGCCGACGCCAAGCTGGGTGGATACATCCAGGGCTTCTTTGAAGAGCTGAAAAGCCGAGAGTTTCATGCCCCGTTCTTTGAGATAGTCGATTATTTCGGTAAGGTATTTTGACAGCCACTGCTGGGCATAATTAGCGAATTCTTTTTGATCCGGATACTGCTCCTTTAATTTTTCCAGGGAAATTTTGATTGAAGACCGCAGAACTCCCTCATTCAAATGTCCGTCGGGCAAAAAATATTTGCCGACTTCGGCATAGAGTGAGATTCTGCGGCCGCCTGATCTGATTTGAATCATTTCATCCGTGACCATATTTTTTTACCCTCCTGTAATTAAACAAATAGAACGGACTAGTCCGTTCTATTTTAAGAGGTTCAGTTTGTCAATATGAAAAAAAAGGTGAAATACATAAATTGAAGGGCAATCATACTTTTGAACATGAACCTGAACCTGGACAATAGATTGAAAGGTGAAAAACTAAAGACTATGAGGAAATAAAAAACATTGAATAGGACACGGATAACATTTTCAGGGCCTTCACCAAATATAGTCAATCTTCATTCTTATAACTGTTCAGGGAGTTGCCTTTCAAACAGTTATTCCGTTCATACGTGTCAAGGCAGATTAATACTCACTGTAGCGATCTCGCCCGGAGCCAGGGTTATGGTAAATGAAGATCCTTGTGTCATAAGCTTCCCATTGTCTTCGGGTATTCCGTCGACGCGTGCCCGGGTTGCATGCGTAATGGCGGTATCGGTCGGTAGGGATATAGTGGTCTGGCCGCCTGTGCCGGATGCTTCGTAAAGGCGGAAAAGCAGAGTTTTTTCATTCAGTTTTCTGAGAGAGGCGATGATAATGTCGGGATTGGAAGATCGGGGCAACATGGGCTTGAAATCACCGGTGGAATATTCCTGCCCAAACCTGGCGGCACGTGCTTTTGCATCGGGAATAGAACTGGTCGCAAAACTGGTCAACGCACTGCGGCAGGAGTACTCGGCCTGCCTGGGCGCACCGAGCAGGAAATTGCCATAGAAGGTAGGTCCCACGGCCACATGGCTGAAACCTCCCCCAAAGGGGCCGTGCACCGGGTCTTTTTCAAGCGGCCCGGGCAGGATGAGGCCGCTGTCCTTTGAGGAAAAGGCGATGCCGAAGTCGTCACCTGTGGCAAGTACGTAGGAACGGAAGACTGCGTCAGCCGGCATGCCGTAGATCCAGCCGAAAGGCCCAGTCATGTCGTTGATGCCCGGAAAGTCTGTATCGATCATGAGGGCACCCGGGATTAGGTCGCCGGTATTAAAAGGTTCACCGGGTTGAAAACGATACGGGCTGTAGGGACCTTCAACAATCAATGGACGCCCGGCAGGCACGCAGAAGGGATAGACAAAGCTGTGGTCGATGAGCTGATCTCGGTCGAGTTTGAAGTGCTGGATAAAGTGCACAGCCTTATCACCTGAGCACAGTTCGATCTCCTGGTGTACTTCATTCACTTTGCCGATCTTTACCCCAATGAAAGGAACAACGGCCTTGAGAACAAAACCGGGGATACTCATGTCGACTGCGGTCTTGACAAATGTGGCCATTACCTTGATCTGGTCGGAGTTGCGAACTGTACGGCCTGTAATGTGAACACTCGCACAATCCGGGCCTGAGGATATGATTTCAGTCTTAACCCTGCTAAAGCCGGGACGGGTGAACAGGTTGCCGCGTACACCCGCATTCTCTCCCCTGGCCACCACTACGTACTGGTTCAGGAGATACTCGCCTTCTCTGGATGCAAGCTCACGCTCCAGCTCCTTGTCGAAAAGGCTGGTGATGCCCCCGGTCTTTTTTTCCACTTCCACGCGGTAGAACTCATTTTCAAGAATAACAACATTTTCCTGATCCAAGGCACTGCAGACCTCTTTCTGCGTCTGTGATTCTTTTTTGCCGGAGCCGGAG
>JAFGIF010000287.1 GCA_016929755.1 Deltaproteobacteria bacterium
ATGGGTCATTCCGACGATCTGCACCGAAAACTTAACCACTACAGAGGCAATATTGTCTGCTGCACTAGAGCACAGCAGGACCATAAATAGACCCGATATTCCAATAACCATAGCTATCACTAATCAGTACAGCCACCGGAGCCAGTCGGTTAATTATACCCATACCATGCGATGGGACATTGGCTTACGACTTTTTTTGAAAGAGTTGGAAGTGTTGACGGGTAAAGGGTCCCCTTTTGAAAAACTCAGCGTAATGGTACATCTTGATCATACACAGTGGGATGCGGATAAAGCCTTGCTTCAGTGGGACATGGAGCAGTTTTCATCCATTATGTATGATGCCTCCCATTTACCACTTGGGGAAAATATAAAAAAAACCGCCCGGTTTGTTGAAAAAAATGGACATAAGATTGTCATAGAAGGAGCCTGTGATGAGATCGTGGATGCTACTGGAAATGAAACAAGTAAACTGACGTCATGGAGAGATGCTGTCAATTACCTGAATCATACCAACGTAGATTTTATTGTTGTCAATTTAGGTACTGAGCACAGGGCAAATCAAGCTGACCTGAAATACCAGAACAGCCTGGCCAGACAGATCGCCGAAAAAACCGGCCCCCGGCTGGTCTTGCATGGGGCTTCGTCGGTGCCGGTGAATCAGTTAAAGAACCTTTTCAATGATGGTATTGCCAAAGTAAATATCTGGACCAGGCTTGAACGGGACAGTGCCCCCGAACTTTTTGAAGATATGGTTATCAATGCTTCCAAAATTATCGGTAAGGAAAAGGTAAACCAGATGATTGAAGCGGGGCTTCTCGGAAGTTCTGTCGATATTTTCTCAGATAAATCACTTTCCCATTATACAACAGCCTACAGGCAAGCCATTATTTTCAGAAAAATGAAAGCAATTGTTTTAGAGTACCTTCGGTTATGGTACACTTAAAGAAGCTTGCTATGCACTGCTATATGGGGATTGATATAGGGACCAGTGGATGTAAAGCTGTTGTTTTCGATGATAATGGCGAACAGCTTGCTGCTGCCTACAGAGAATATGACATTCTTTCAGAGAAAGAAGGGTGGGCAGAATTGGATACGGATGAAGTGATTGAAAAATGTTTCCAGGTTATCCGGGAGTCAGCAACAGCCATTACTCCCGGTATGGTATCCGGCATCGGCATATCCAGCCAGGGGGAGGCTTTTACAATCATTGATCATCGCGGAAAAGCGCGCTGCAATGCGTTCGTCTCATCTGATACAAGGGCAAAAGAATATGTAACCCACTGGACCAAAGAATTTGGGGAGGGTAAGTTATACCAGATTACAGGGCATACTTCCCACCCCATGTTTTCCTTGTTTAAATTGCTTTGGGTAAAGGACTATATGCCAGACATCTGGCAAGAGGCATATAAGATTTTATGCTTTGAAGATCTTTTGGAATACAGACTCGGGATCAACGATCCGGCCATTGGATGGTCTCTTGCAGGAAGGACCATGCTTTTCGACGTTGTAAGGCATTGCTGGAGCAATGAAATTCTCGAAAAAGCAGGGATTAAAACCAGTCAGCTCTCCAGACCATTGCAATCCGGGTCAGTAGCCGGATATGTGGACAAGGACATTGCCCGGCAACTTAACCTGTCAGAACAAACATTCGTTGTCACAGGAGGACATGATCAGCCTTGCTCGGCACTGGGGGCAGGCACTGTCAGGCCGGGCATGGCTGTATTTGCTTCCGGAACGGTCGAATGTATAACACCTGCATTCGAAATCCCCGTTTTTAATGAAGAATTGCGCAGAAACAATTACTGCACTTATGATCATGCCGTCAATGGTCTGTACGCCACGGTAGCTTTTAATTTGACAGGAGGAAATTTGCTCAGATGGTTTCGTGATGAGTTCGGGCAAAGAGAAAGGGAAATTGCAGACAGGACAAAATCCGATCCATACCAGCTTTTGCTTGATCAAATGCCGGCTCAACCCACAAACCTACTTGTCCTCCCCTATTTTACTTCTTCCGGAACGCCCTATTTCGACACATCTGTCAAAGGGGCTGTTTTAGGCCTGAAGTTATCTACAAAAAGAGGGGAAGTATTAAAGGCACTTTTGGAAGGGCTGGCATTTGAAATGAAACTGAATCTTGAAATCCTGGAAAAAGCAGGTTATAAGGTAAATGAACTGACAGCAATTGGAGGTGGTGCAAAATCATCTGTGATGAACCAGCTGAGAGCCGATATTATCAACAGACCGATTGCCACGATCGATACAACAGAAGCCGGTTGCCAGGGTGTTGCCATGCTTGCCAAAGCTGCTCATACCCTTGAAGATATTGATGATATTGTAGAAGAATGGATTAGTCCTGCATCTATCTTTCGTCCCCGGAATCCGGATTTTTATCATGAAAGATTCCAACAGTTCAAAAAAATCTACCATTTGCTCAAGCAGGGGATAGCGATTTAAAAAAATGAATAAAATTTTGATTTTTGGTGCCGGCAAAATAGGCCGCGCTTTTATCGCTCAATTGTTTAGCAATGCGGGCTATCAAATAGTCTTTGTGGATCCAGACCTTCACCTGGTGAATTTATTGAATCAAAAAAATACATATAATGTAGTAGTAAAAGGAAAAAATGAGGAAATTATACCTGTAGAAAATATCAGCGCCCTGCATTTATCTGAAAAAGATGCAATTATCAAAGAAATTTGTTCCGCATCCATTACTGCTACCTCAGTCGGGCTGGAAGGGTTGCATGCTGTTTTTCCAATTTTAGCAGAAGGTTTGTCCGCTCGCAGAAAAGTAAAGCGAACTCAATTAATGGATATCATAATTGCCGAAAATATACGGAATGCAGCTGACTTTTTTATAAAAGAACTGAAAAAATATGTAAAAGCAGAATTTCCATTGGATCAATCTGTCGGGTTTGTCGAAACCAGTATTGGCAAGATGGTCCCCGTTATGTTAGAAAAGGATTTACGTGAAGACCCTCTTCAGCTTTTTACGGAAGAATTTAATATATTATTGGTCGATTCGGATGGGTTTAAAAGTGCTATTCCGGAAATAGAAGGATTATGTCCGAAAAAAAATTTTAAAGCATGGGTGGATCGGAAATTTTTTATTCATAATCTTGGTCATGCTTCGGCAGCTTATTTTGGTTTTCAGGCAATTCCGGATGAGAAAATGCTATGGAAGGTATTACAGAATCCCGTTGTTTACAGACAGACTTATCACGCAATGTTACAATCGGCAAGAATTATTCAAAACAAATATCCTGGAGAATATTCGATGAATGAATTACATGATCATATTTTAGATTTATTGGACCGGTTTCAAAACAAATATTTAAATGATACAGTTTATCGTGTTGGATGTGACTTATACAGAAAATTAGGGAAAAATGACAGGCTTGCCGGGGCCATCAACTTAGGCATGGAGCAAGATTTGCCTTTTAACTTTATTCTTAATGCATTAATAGCGGGATTTCAATTTAGGGCTACCGATGAAAAGGGCATGATACTGGAGGCAGACAAAGTTTTTTTCGATGAGATGGATAGAATTGGAATAAAAAATATGTTTCATAAAGTAACCGGTATCACATGACAAGATCCTACCGGGAAGTTTCCAGGGTCTCTGCTGCCCTGGCAGGAAATAGTTCTGTTGTACGTGATTGAATAAAATGTTCCATATCATGCATATTTTAAGACTTTGTATTTGCCTGATCCTTTCTGTGCCGGTCTGTTCCTGCAACCGGCAACCCGGAATGGATCAGCAGGCGCAGGCAGCCTTCAACACAACCTACACGGGAGAATGCCTGAACCGGATCGCATTCCCCATGGGAGGCATCGGGGCAGGCATGGTCTGCCTGGAGGGAAACGGATGCATTTCTCATGTATCGGTCCGCCATCATCTTGATATCTTCCACCAGCCTTTCATGTTCGGTGCCGTCGCAGTCAGGGGACTGGAAAACGGGGCCAAGGTGCTGGAAGGCCCCGTGCAGGACTTCAAGATATTCGG
>JAFGIF010000288.1 GCA_016929755.1 Deltaproteobacteria bacterium
GCACAATAAACAAGAACCGCCTCCGGAGTTGTGAAGGATGTGCCGGGATCCAGGAGCCAGGAGAAATTGAAAGGGTTTATGCCGATGCTGGCTCTGGTGCTGTAGAATTGGTCAACTTCGACCTGGGCAAGAAAGTTGCCGCTGTAGACAAGACTGAAACCATAGACATGTCCATGTTGCTCGCCGAAATCTTTTTCTGCGAGGACAAAGAATGGGTTATGCTGATGACTGCTGGCACCTCTGGAACTTTCGATGGATGTTATGCCGGGTTCTATTTGACGGGTATGGAGATATCGTTCCCGGACCCAAGACCCGGAAAGTTGTATCATCTTGAAGTCGCTTTGATTGAAATTAACCGTCGCGCTCAGGGCCCGCAGCAGGTGGATATTCTCCGTTCCCTCATTAACGAACACTACATGGCGGGTTATGGCGTCAAAATTATCGAAAACGCTGTAAACAAGGTTGACCTTAAGCTTGATGAGCGGATCGAACAGTATGATCGACAGTGTCTGAGCTTCATCTGTCGATTCGACATATGTTGCCGGCAGGCCCGGCAGGCCGGGTTTTCCCTTGATTATATAGTGCGAAAGATATTTAGGTTCTGCGATCAAAGAGCCGTCAGGCGTCATAATCTGGAATGCCGGTGAGCGAAAGTCTCCTGTCCCGTAAAAGGGATATTCGAGGGGCAGTGAGTCATAGGACATTTCGATATCATCCAAATGAGAGGCGGGTGCAAATGCACGCATAACAGGCCGTAACAGATGCGCAACGGCCGGTTTCATGACCCTTTTACCCCAGTAGAGGTGTACAATATCTTTCTGCTTGGTGAGTTTGAGGACATAACTGGTATTATCTGAGAAAAGATGAAAAATGCCGGAATCTTTATCGAACGTTATTCCCATAAAAGCACTCCTCATATCAAATCATTGAATTCAATATTAGCATGGCGAGTGCTGCAATACAACCAATTGGAATCTCAGGGAAGTGTATAAATAAAACGAGCACAGCAAGAGCGTTTGAATATTAATGAAGGCATGATATGTGGATTATTTATGCCGCAAGGTTAATTCCCATGATATCAGCTAAATGGAATCATGCATAATCAAAGATATCCGTCCGATTCGGTCAACACATTTTTTACATCATACACTACACAGTCAGGAGCTTCGAATTGATCGAGGTCGAGGGAAAAATATTGATCATGAGATACGCACAGCACAATTGCCTGGTAGTTCTTTTCCAGTTGCGAAGGCTTAGTTAGGAGCTCGATACCGTACTCTTGTCGAACTTCTTCCGGGTCGGCCTGGGGGTCATGGACATCCACGGTGCAACCAAATTCACGCAGTTCATTTATAACATCGATTACCTTGGAATTTCTGATATCGGGGCAATTCTCTTTAAAGGTAATACCAAGGATGAGAACGCGGGAATCGGCAATCTTGTGTGATTTCTTGATCAGATGTTTGATAACCTGATTGGCCACATAGACTCCCATGCTGTCATTCAAACGTCTTCCGGCCAGGATTATCTGTGGAATATATCCAAGGCTTTCGGCCTTATGCGTCAGATAGTAAGGATCAACACCGATGCAGTGTCCTCCTACAAGTCCGGGCTGAAACGGCAGAAAATTCCACTTGGTGCCGGCTGCATCGAGCACATCCTTGGTGCGGATACCCATCCTGGCAAAGATCATTGCCAATTCATTTACGAACGATATGTTGATATCGCGCTGGGCGTTTTCAATGACTTTTGCTGCCTCGGCCACTTTGATGGACGGAGCGGGATGGGTGCCGGCAGTGATAATGGAATTATACAGTCTGTCAACAACCCGGGCTATCTCCGGCGTTGAACCGGAGGTGATTTTGCAGATGTTCACAAGCCTGTGGGCCTTGTCTCCCGGGTTGATACGTTCCGGGCTGTAGCCGCAGAAGAAATCATTGTTAAAGCTTAGTCCTGATGTTTTTTCCAATACGGGAACACAATCCTCTTCGGTGGCACCGGGGTAAACCGTGGACTCATAAATAACAAGATTACCTTTTGTCAGCATTTCACCTATGGTTTTGCTCGCCCCCAGCAGAAGTGAAAGATCGGGACGGTTGAAGTGGTCAATCGGGGTAGGCACGGTTATTATATACGTATTACACTGCCTGATGTCTTCCTGGTTGGAGGTAAAGGAAAGTTGTCGTGAAGAAGCGATTTCCTCGGGAGAAATTTCTCGTGTTCGATCCTGGTACTTTTTGAGCTCATCGACTCGTTTCCGGCTGATATCATAGCCGATGGTGGGGTGTTTTTTTCCGAATTCAACTGCCAGTGGCAAACCGACATATCCCAGGCCGACTACCGCAATGTTATGTTCCATAGTGATCCTTTCCTGGTTGTAAGAAACAACCATCTTACTTAAGTGTAATCCACTAACATACTTTATAGACCAAGCCAATTAACGATGAAAGACAGGAGATACCCTGAACAAGTATTAACGAGGCAAAAGAAAATGATTTGCATGGGTACATACGATATGGAATCCACAGCATATATGCCCTGTTTTTTCGGCAGATTTTCTGTTGTAGACCTTTCAAAAAAGTATTACGATAAACCATTGTCGCAGGGCTGCGCTTAAGGCTACGATATGCTTTGATTTCGGATGGATTCGATGTTTCTAGGCAAAATGATTCCTGATTTTTGCGCCCAGATATAAGAGGATCAACCCGAGAACAAGGAAACCGACCGACAGAGGGCAGAGATCAATGTAATGTGTCAGACTCGGTTGTGTGATGATCATGGAGCGCAGGGCATCCGGTAATTTGTCTACGATATAAAGCAGTGAATGAGTATACCACAGCCCTTTGATTAAATAAACGATTACCTGAGCGGCAAAGGTACAAAATCCTGCAACAACGCCAACAATTCCCAGTATAGTAAATATCCTGTCCAATCTATTACTCCTAACTCAACAAAATCGGGCTCATTTCCAGACAACAATACAGCGCGAAATATGCCTTTGATCTGTATATCGGAAAGATGCACAACAATCTTTATAATAGATTTGGATTGAACATGGGGCAATAACAAAGGCTTAGGCTGTCCATTTCTTAGCTATTTGCTTGACAATTAAGGAGCACGGAGATAATTCAGGAAAATCGCTGGAATTATATCAAATGTTTGCCGGGATTAGATAACATGAAGTTTAATAGAATCGGAGTATTCGACTCAGGCATTGGAGGTCTGACAGTTCTGCGTGAGCTGCTCAGTCTTGTTCCGCATACCGACATGATTTATCTCGGCGACTGCGCCCGCCTACCATACGGTACAAAGTCACCAAAGACCGTAATCCGCTACTCACTTCAATGTGCCGAATTCGTGGTTTCCAAAGGTATAGATATTATGGTTGTGGCATGCAATACCGCCAGTGCCCACGCCATACCAAACCTGGAAAAGGAGTTTGCCATGCCGGTCTTTGGCGTAATCGAGGCCGGGGCTCGGGCTGCCGTCAGGACCGGAGCGGAAAAAATAGGTGTAATCGCAACGCCGGCAACTATCAAGAGCGGAGCCTATGAAACCACATTAAAAACAATCAATCCGAATCTGAAGATATATACCAAGGCTTGCCCGCTGTTTGTTCCCCTGGTTGAAGAGGGGTTGTTTGACGATGAGGTGACCGACATCATTGCAAGGCGATATCTTGATAGCCTGATAAATTCAGACATTCAAACCCTGCTCCTGGGATGTACGCATTACCCTCTCATGAAAGGGTTGCTTGCTCGCATAATGGGCACCGACATTACAGTTGTTGATTCCGCCCTGTCGATTGCTTCAACAATTGCCGGCATGGTAGAACCTGGAGACCGGAAATCGAAGTCCAGGATTGTTGAATATTATCTGACTGACATTTCTCCCAGATTCATAGAACTAGGCAGCCTTTTTCTCGGTCATGAAATGGAGTATGTATACGAGGTGGATCTTGGTGTATAATAGAATATCAAGGATAAAAGCATGAAGACTTCAAAGCTTGCACAAGTACGCAACACCGGGTTTGTCGCCCATATTGACGCCGGGAAAACCACAGTCACCGAACGAGTTTTGTTTTATGCCGGTAAAATACATAGAATGGGAGAAGTTCACGACGGACAGGCCACCATGGATTGGATGCCACAGGAACAGCAGCGGGGAATAACGATAACCTCGGCTGTCACCACCTGTTACTGGGATAATCATGAAATTCATATCATCGATACACCGGGTCATGTTGACTTTACCATAGAGGTCGAACGCAGTCTCAAGGTTCTGGATGGGGCAGTGATGATTCTCTGTGGAGTAGGCGGAGTCGAAGCCCAGACAGAAACAGTATGGCATCAGGCCTGTAAATACAAGGTCCCAACCATTGCTTTTGTAAACAAGCTTGATAGGGTAGGCGCCGATTATACTATGGTATTGAAACAGATGCGGGACCGTCTTGAAATGAGAGTTCTGCCGCTGCAGTTGCCCTACTATGAAGGTGATAATTTTTGCGGTGTTATCGATCTTATTGAATTTCAGACCATTGTCTGGCACGAAGACGATCAGGGAACAACATACGATCTGCATCCTGTTGGTGCGGACATGATGGAAAAAGCCAGTCAGGCCAGGGAACAAATTCTTGAGACCCTGGCAGATTTTGATGATACGATCATGGAAGATTACCTGGCAGGTAAAGAGATCGATGCCGGACGTATCAAACGATCAATTCGAACGGCCACGATAGGCAATCTGGTCGTGCCCGCACTGTGTGGGTCTGCACTCAAAAACAAAGGGATACAGCCATTGCTTCAGTCGGTTATCGACTATTTGCCATCACCGCAGGAAGTTACATCGCTGATTGCCCACGACAAGTTAAGCGGAGATGATATACGGATAGAGGTCGATCCCAACGGGCCATTGATTGCCTATGTTTTTAAAGTATATATGGATGAAGGCAGAAGGCTTGTCTACCTGAGGATATATTCGGGAACCCTGCATGTAGGTGATGAGGTCTATAATATCTCCAGAGACAATAAGGAAAAGATAGCCAGGCTGTTCAGCATGCACGCTCACCACAAACAGCGTATAGAAAAGGCTTCAGCCGGTGACATCGTGGCTGTGTTAGGACTAAAGGACGCTGTTACCGGAGATACTCTGTCTATAGCCGGAGGGTCATATATCCTGGAGCCGATTGATGTTTTGAAGCCGGTTATCTCTGTTGCTATAGAAACCAGGAGTGGTAATGCGGCTGATAGGTTGGTGTCTGCTACAAAGAAAATCATGGATGAGGATCCCACTATCAAGATACATGAGGACCCCGATACCGGCCAAATTATTCTCGCCGGCATGGGTGAACTTCATCTGGAAATATCCATTGAGCGTCTCAAGAGTGCCTTCGGAATGGAGATCAATGTGGGTAAGCCTCAGGTTCTGTACTGTACGACCATCCAGCAGAGTTGCCAGGCAGAGATGGAATTCGATAAGATGCTGGGAGAAGTTCAGCATCATGGGCATGTACATGTTATGGCCACGCCGCTAAAACGCGGTCAGGGTAATCGGTATGCTGTACATGCTGGTGTTAATAGTGATATAAAGATGCATATCATAGCCGGGTTGGAGGAGGCTTGCCTGGCTGATCCGGTATTCGGATATGAGGTAGTTGATATCGGGATTGAAGTGGATAAGGTGTTGATCGAAGATAAATCAACAGGCCAGGGAATGAAAATCGCTTCACAGATGGCTTTGCAGGCGCTGATCAAGAAGGCGCAACCCGTTCTCATGGAACCGATCATGGAGATGGATGTCATGGTGCCGGAAGAATATGTAGGGGATGTAGTCGGAGATTTGAGTTCTCGCAAGGCCAGTATCGAAGGAGTACTAACCGAGAGCCGTTTGCACGTGGTCAAGGCCTATCTGCCTTTGTCCAAAACCTTCGGATATTCCACACAACTCAGGTCTCTGACACGGGGCAGGGGGAGTTTTAACATGAAATTTTACGGATTCGACAAAGCCTGAAGGATGTTACATTGAAGCATATAAAATGGATAGTAGATCTGGTTATCATAACATTATTCGTATTGGTAGCTGCCGGAATCATTACCAGCATCGCCGGCCATTTGCTGTATAAACATCCGGAGCCATCCCGGAAGGTGGATATATCAGTATCCGGCAAGGATAAGAGCAAGCGGGGAATAGCCTATTATAACGTCATCAAAGAGAGAGACCTTTTACAGGTTGTCAAAACCGGCACAACCAGGAATGAAGCTTCGATTGAAAAGGATGTTGTACGTCCGCTTGCCGAACTCGGGCTGTCCTTGCGTGGCACGATTGTCGGACCAAAAGAGATTGCCAGGGCAATTATCGAGGAAAAGGGGAAACAAGAACTCTACCGACAGGATGACGAGGTCAAAGGTGCCCGGATACTTGCAATTTACAGAAACAAGGTAATTATGAATGTGGATGGACAAGAGCAGATGCTCCTGGTTGAGGAAGAAAAGGGGAGGATCGCGCCGAGCGCGAGGACTGCGGCCAGAA
>JAFGIF010000048.1 GCA_016929755.1 Deltaproteobacteria bacterium
AAAAACGGATCAAAAATTCGCCCGACTGTTTCTTTTTCCATGCCGCATCCTGTGTCACTTACCATCAGTTTCAGATATGGCCCGGCAGTCAGCTGTGGATGTCTGGCAGCATAATCATCGTTGACCAGAAAAGGCGAAAGGGAGATCTCCAGGATTCCACCCTGCTCCTCCATAGCCTGAAAGGCATTGGTGCATAAATTCATGATTACCTGATGTATCTGGGTTGAATCGGCCAGTACGGCCCCGGAAGAAGGATCAATCTTCTGCACAATTTCAATTGTACTTGGCAGAGATGAGCGCAGAAGTTTCAGGGCCTCTTTGATAATGAGATGGATCTGAACCGGTTTGCGATCACTTTCCACATGTCGGCTGAATGTCAGTATCTGCTGAACCAGATCCTTGGCCCGATCGCCTGCCTTGAGGACCTGCTCCAGATTTGCTCTGGCTTTATCTGATAACTTTTCATAACTTTTGACTAATTCGGTATAGCCGATTATGGCTGAGAGAATATTATTGAAATCGTGGGCAATTCCCCCCGCCAGAGTACCGATTGCTTCAAGCTTTTGCGCCTGATTGAGGCGGAGTTCATAGCTTTTGCGTTCAGATTCAGCCTGCTTGCGGTCGGTTATATCACGCGAAACTCCCAGGATCCCGAAGGCTATGCCATCCTTGTCACGCAGAAAGGTCAGCGTTTCTTCAGTCCAGACGGTTGAACCATCTTTACAGATATTCTCCGTTTCAAAAATACGGTATCTGAATGGATCGCCCAGCCCCCCACTCTCTTCTAACGCCACTTCTTCCAAAAAGATATTCATGGCTTGCTTGTAGGATTCAGGAGTTAAGGCTTCTTCAATGGATTGGCTGAGAACTTCCTGGGTCGAATAACCCCGCAGATGCTCTACGGAAGGGCTGATATAGGTGGTACGCAAGTTTAAATCCCGAATCCAGATCACGTCATGCACATTTTCCGCCAGCAGCCGATAGCGTTCTTCACTCTGGCGCAGCTCAATCTCCATCTGTTTGCGCTCGGTCATATCGTGAACAACAATTGTGGCACCCTCAGGCGCTCCGTTCTCATACACTACTCTTGTGTTTAACAAAACCCAACGCTCGTTACCATCTTTGCGCTTCATTTTGTATTCAACAGCTTCAGGGACACTCTCACCGCTAAAAATATCCTGTATACGTTCGAGGAAAAGTGCCTGACTATGCTCGGTCATAATATCCAGAGGGCTCATAGACAGCATTTCTTCCCTGCTGTAACCGCAATACTCGCACATGAGATCATTGGTGCTGACAAATCTCCGGTGCTTGAATTCAATCTCACATATTCCGGCAGGCGCATGATTGACCAGTTGACGGTAGCGTTCCTCGCTCTCGATAAGTGCCTGCTCGGCATTTTTACGATCTTCAATTTCTTTTAACAGGTATTCATTGGTTCGGGCCAACTCGGAGGTACGTTCAATCACCCGGTTCTCGAGCTGCTGGTTTAGCCTCAAAATTTCCGCTTCGCTTTCTTCCAGGGCATCTTTACGCTTGGCTGACTCGACAACGTCTCTTACCAAGGTATACGTCATGAGCAACACGATTGCCACATAGGCATATTCAATCATATAAATAAATTTATATACACCTGAGTTTACTGCAGCATCATTTATGATTCCGGCGGTGATAATCAGCATGGCCCATATCAATGGCTTGGCCTTCTTGCGCTGCTCTCCAAGGAACATCTTTATACAAATCCAGCAAGCATAGAAAACTAAAACAACAGCCATAATACCCACAAAGTCCATAAAAGGACCGGTCTTCATTTCATAGTAGGTAATATCCAGCCCAAATGGAAGTTGGATATTCTTGATGTCAGGTGTATCTGACAACCAGGAAAGTCCGCTGCGATCGGTTATTTGAAAAATTGCGGTAAAGACAAAAAATGCATAAAGTCCATATACCCATTTCTTTGGCTTCAACGCTGTATAATCAAAGATAAACAGCAGGAAAAACAGCCCGGTCATGGCAAGCGATGCGATCTGCAGACGCTGCCAGAATATACCTTCATAGGGAGAATTCACATTGTAGACACAACAGCAGAATACATCGTACATTCCCATTGCAAAGCACATCAGGGCAAAGGAGAGATCTTCGGAATGCTCTTTGCGACTGGAATAAATCATCAAATGACTGATGCCTACATAAAATGTAATTGCCATCATTATAACAACTGGAATGGATATCACACTCATACAACAGTATCCTTAAGCACCACCCGCTCAAAAAACAAACGTCTTTTCAACAGGTTTGAATCAATATGATACAATTCGTGAGCATGATCAAACAGGGCTCTCACACGCCCTGGTCTTTGCTGTACAGCCTTGTATCTGCCAGACATCTTTCTCATAATATTCAGCAAATCTATTAATAAGTCTAATCTTTATGGAATTATCGGCAAAAGAACACCTAAACTTAAAAACATGCATTTATGACTTAATAAATTTTTATACACGCAGATACAGCTGATAAAATAGAATGTTTTTAAAACCGTACCTTGCTATCATGTATCTATTTTAATTCGTTCTACATGGTAAAATAATCCTTTACCGTTTGGCAGATATGCAGCAGGATGATATGAAATTTTTTACGGAACAAACTTGGTAATTCTATTTAGTTTGAGGAGGAAATGCGGCATGAACATGGAAATCTTTGAGCATATGCAAGCCCGGGAACTCAGAAAATATATCCAATTTCTATTATGGCATTACCGGGTAATGGATTCTTTCTGGTTCATCCATGTCAACGATGTTTTTGATCAGCAAACTGCTGAAAATATAAATGCGAAGGTATGGGAACGAGTCGCCGGAATGGCTGCCAAAAAACTTGTTTCTGCCTTCAACACCAAAGAAAAAAGGCTCCGGGGTTTTGTGAAGGCCCAGAAATTGTTTCCCTGGTGTATCTTGATTGACTACAAGATCGAAGAGCGTGAGGACGAGGTTATCATATCAGTGCCTTCATGCCCTACCCAGGAGGCCCGCCTGAAGCGGGGCTTGGGCGAATATGCATGCAAAGAGATGCACCACGGTGAATTTTTAAGTTTTGCCCGGGCTGTGGATGAATGCATACAGGTCGAATGCCTCTTTGCACCGCCCGACTCACACCCCCCGGACATGTTCTGCAAGTGGCGGTTCACCATTGCATAGCATGCTCTTATGATATTCCCAGTGTTTGTCTTACATTGAAATATTCATATCTGTGAAATCGCCATGAGGTTCTGTTTCCTGAACAGCGCCCGCTTCTATTTATGGGAGAATAGCCCTGTCTTTCACTTAAGCCTGATGTGCTCTGCAAAGGGCGGACACGAATCCCGAGCAGAAAACCACTAGTTATTTCATGCCTGGGACTGCATCATTCAGTGAGTTTAAGCCTCGCTTTTTTTCTTGTCCAGCTCTTTGAGTTCACGCCTGAGAATCTTGCCGATGGCACTCTTGGGCAGAACATCTATAAACTCAACCATCCTGGGAACCTTGTAGGCCGCCAGATGATCCCTGCAGTATTGAATCACCTCTTCGGGTGTGAGCGATTCTCCGGGCTTGACAACCACATAGGCCTTGACCGTCTCACCGCGATATTCATCGGCAACCCCGATAACACACGCCTCCAGAATCTTGGGATGGCTGAAAAGGATATCATCGATCTCGTTGGGATAAATATTAAATCCACTCCCGATAATCATGTCTTTCTTGCGGTCCACTATCGACAGATAACCGTCCTCGTCAAAAATACCGATATCGCCGAGATAGAACCAGCCGTTTTTCAGTGATTGAGCTGTTTCCTCGGGCTTCTTGTAATAGCCCTGCATCACCTGAGGGCCCTTGATACAAATTTCTCCGGCCTGGCCGACAGGTAGTTCTTTCTCTCCATCTTCAAGATCAACAATTTTTATATCGGTATTGGGTAAAGGAACACCAACGGTCCTCGCCTTGACTTTTCCACCCCACGGTGTACATGTGGCAAAGGCCGTATTCTCCGTGGCGCCATAGACATCATTAATGATCGCGCCGTGCAATTCATTGAGTTGTCTGATGGTATCCTCGGGTAATGGAGCTGCGCCGCCGAAATAGCCTTTTATAAAAGAAAGATCCATTGTGCGGAATTCCTCGTTGCCCAACAAGCCCATATAGATAGTCGGTACTCCAGGCAGAAAACTCGGTTTATATTTTTTCAGCATTTCAATGATTGCAGCAGGCTCGGGCCGGGGAATAAGGATACAGGTCCAGCCCTTGAGTAAGGTCATGTTCTGGCTGACGGAATATCCTGCCGAATGAAAAATCGGATAGATCCCCAGAAGGCTTTCCTCTCCCTCATTCAAAGTCGGAAACCAAGCTGTAAACTGCTGTATGACCGAGGATATATTGGCATGGGTCAACATTGCGCCCTTGCTCACGCCGGTTGTTCCTCCCGTATAAATCAGGGCTGCAAGATCGTCCCACCCGGCCTGATTCTCAAGTGAATCATCAGCATAGTTCTTCAAAAGATCCATGAACTGATAGACATTCTCCTGGGGCTCGATTTTGCGGTACATATCTTTTTTCACAAACGGGAAAAGCTGTTTTTTAGGGAAAGGCAGAAAATCGCTGATGTGACAGGTAATAATTTTTTCAATCCTGGTATTACCCTTGATCTTTAAGGCCCTGGGCAGGAGAAGATCCAGGGTAACAAGTACCGAAACATCAGCGTCATTGAGCTGATATTCGAGTTCACGTTCAGTATAGAGCGGATTATTCATGGCAGTCACGGCACCAATCCGGTAGGCGGCATGATCCGCAATTATGATCTGCGGGATATTCGGCAGGAGCATTCCCACATTGTCACCCTTTTTTACCCCGAGATCGATCAGAGCCCTGGTAAAACGGTTGACCATTTTTTCCAGATCATAGAATGTGATTTTTTTGCCCATGTAGATGAATGCCGTATGGTTAGAAAATTTTCTGGAGGATCTCGTAAGGATGTCAGGCATGGTGATCTTTTCAATCTCAATTTCATTAGGTACACCCGGAACATATGACTTGTGCCAAAATCTCTCAAATGCCATTGATACCTCCTTTATTGTTATCTATGTCATCAAAATGATTATTGTATTAATTTTTTGATCTGCATTAAAAAAACAAAACCAGTCATTTCGATTGGTTTTGTATACCATAAAAAATTATAGCATTTACAAACCCAGAGATCGGCTGATAATCAGCAGCATGATCTCGGAGGTGCCGGCATAAATCGTCTGTACCCGGGCATCACGAAAGAGACGCGCAATGGGATATTCTTCCATATATCCATAACCTCCGTGGAATTGGACACATTTCCCAACCACGCGATTTAACATTTCAGCGATCCAGTATTTAGCCATGGATGCTTTCTTGACAATCTGTTTACCTTCCATATGATCGATAATCAGGTTTTCCAGAAAAGTTCGTCCCAGCTCAACATCAGTTGCCATTTTGGCCAGTTCGAATGAAATATACTGAAATCTGCTGATTGGCCTTCCGAAAGCCTCCCTGCTTCTGGCATATTCGATCGTAAGTCGCAGGGCCTCTTCCGCTGCGACCTGACTCATCATGGCCGACGCAATTCGCTCCTGCTGTAATTCCTGCATGAGATAGTAAAAGCCGCTGCCCTCCTCGCCGATCAGATTTTCAGCCGGCACCCTGCAATCCACAAAAGCCATCTCGGCGGTATCCTGGGAATGCATTCCGATCTTGTCCAGGTTACGGCCCCTCTCAAAACCCTCCGTGCCGTCCTCGACCGCAATCAGGGAAATTCCGGTATAAACCGGATCGGCCTTGGGATTCGTCAAAGCGGCTACCAGCACCAGGTCGCTGTTGATGCCGTTCGAGATAAAGGTCTTCTGTCCGTTGATGATATAGTGTCCATCCTCTTTGACAGCGATTGTCCTGATCGCCGCCAGATCAGAACCGGTGCCCGGCTCTGTCATGGCGACGGCGGTGATAATATCCCCGCTTGCGCAGCCCGGTAGCCAGCGCTGCTTTTGCTCTTCATTGCAGAAATTATAGATATAGGGCACGATGATGTCTGTCTGCAGCGGAAAGGCAAAACCGCTGCAGTGTGTCCGGGACGCCTCCTCGATTGAAATCAATGAATACAGAAAGTCCGCCCCGACCCCGCCGTATTCTTCCGGCAGCCAGGGGCAAAGAAAGCCCTGCCGGCCGAAATTTCTCCAGACCTCTTTGGGAACAATTCCATCCTTTTCCCACTGATCGACATAGGGTGTTACCTCTTTTTCGAAATACCTGCGGATGGATTCACGAAATATTTTATGTTCCTGGGTGTAATACTTCTCTAAAAGTGACATACTTTTCAACCTCCTGATCAATTTAATAGATTAAATTTAACAGCAAGCAGTATATCGCAACGGGTATATCGATGTCTATAGGATTGTATGTTTATATTACAATGGCATACGCCAATACTTTTTTTACACTTCTCAAGTAACTTGTAGATTTTATATAAGACTTTCTGTTTTTGTGATGATATACTTTGATAAAATAAAGTTTGTTTTTTGAAAGAAATCCGGTAAACAGCTCTTAGCTGATTTCTTTTCAATTATATCATCAAGAGGAGGTTTTACCATGTCGCACATGGAATTAGAGATTCAAAATCATATTGCAATTGTAACCATGCATTACGGCGAAAACCGTCTGAATCCCCGTTTTCTTGAAAGCTTCAACGATATGCTGGATCGGATTGAACATGAAACTGAGGCAACGGCCCTGGTGGTTACCTCGGCGCATGAAAAGATCTTTTGCAACGGCATAGATCTGGCATGGCTCATTCCGGTCGTGAAAAGCGGGGACATCAAAAGCGTCAAAGACTATATTTATATGTTGAACCGCAGCATGCGCAGACTGGTCCTCTATCCCCTGCTTACAGTTGCCGCCATAAACGGACATGCCTTTGCAGGTGGAGCTGTCATGAGTTCTTGTTTTGACTTTAGATTCATGCGCGCGGAACGCGGTTTTTTCTGTCTGCCCGAAGTTAATCTCGGGGTTCCGTTTACACCGGGCATGACCGCCGTACTTGGGAAGGCCATCCCCAGGTTCATGCTTGAAGACCTTGAATACTCCGGCAAAAGGCTCACACCTGGGCAGTGCGAACAATATCATATTATAACCAAGGCCTGCCCCATGGAAACCCTGATGCAGGAGGTGCTTTTATTTGCAGGAAACCTGAATAAACGCCGTGAAATAGTACAGGCCTTAAAGCAGGAAATGAATAAAGATATCGTGCGCGTGCTTGATGTGGAAGACCCTGAAAGGATTGAATCCGGCTGGGATAAGTGGTTTACCGATCAGGTTGCATAACTATTGTTCTGCCTGGCAAAATATCATTGTAGCTTATTAGAAGGAGGAGCAGTCAAGTATCCACATCATGCAAATCTGATCAGACATTGCAGCAACGCTTGAATCGTTGATCATTCATCCGGAAATTGTGGTTCCTGTTTCATAAGGAATGCCGATATACCGTGAATACATTCTCCGGAAGTTATCAGGTTCACTGCCAGTTCTGTTTCCAGATCAAGGGCCTCGCGATATGACAGGTCCGGGGTATTTCGGATTACTTTCAGCGCCGACCTCACTGCCCGGGGGCCATTGCAGGCAATCGTTTGCGCCAGGTTCAAAGCCTCCTCCAGCACCTTGCCCGGTGCAGCAATTCGATTGACAAGCCCGATACGCAAGGCCTCATCGGCGCTAACTTTGTGAGCACAAAGAATAAGCTCTGCGGCCCTGGAAGGGCCTATCAACCTCGTAAGAGCAACCCCTCCTCCCCAGTCGGGCATGAGTCCCAAACGAACTTCGGAAAAACTGATAGCTGCTACGGGCTCCATGACTCGAAGATCACAACGCACAGCCAGTTCCGCCCCTCCGCCATGCGCACTGCCATTGAGAGCGGCAATGATGGGAAC
This sequence comes from Deltaproteobacteria bacterium, assembly GCA_016929755.1. Lineage (GTDB taxonomy): Bacteria > Desulfobacterota > Desulfomonilia > UBA1062 > UBA1062 > JAFGIF01. The sequence goes on from JAFGIF010000048.1 coordinate 7,970, forward strand.
AGGCAGAAATACCAGATCATCGAGAGCCTTTCGAATGCGCTTGATCAAAACTGCGACAGGTTCGCGATCATGTTTCTCAACTGATCCGATAAGATCACCGACCTGGGGATTATCGGGATTGACGTCAAAACCCGCACAAAAGGCCTTCTTTCCAGCGCCTGTGACTATAATAACCCTCGGTAATTTGCTTTTCAGTTGAGAGACGCTCTGTTCAAGAGCGTGCCACATTGTTTCATCGAAGGCATTCCTTTTCGCCTGACGATCAAGGGTTATAAGCGCCACATGACCTTGATATTCTAATCGAACCGTACCATCACTCATGTCTGAGTCCTTTTAAAACAATCCTGTTTCCTTTTTTAATTTGATCCCAGTATCCAATCAGGAAGCAGAGAGTTCAGCGCCCACCTCACCCAATCGTAAAAAAATATCACATCACATGTTTTAAAACTTCCATAAAAACTCTATGAATGGCCTGCATACTTTGTCAATCGGAATTATAGGGTTGTCGATTGTATTGTTTGCGTGGGCAGCTTTAATAAGTTATGGTTAAAACACCATAGCATGGCACTCCGACCAGTGGCTTTAGATGTCACATTAATGCAAGCACCTTCAATATCATTTATTAATCTACATTAATTCAATATATTATAATACTTTCCCGGATTCTAAGCTATTGGCATACCTTTCGCATTCCTCCCTATATGACACAGCAGGAGGAAAAAAATGAAGTCATTTACCGCATGTGAGATATGTAACAAGCATGAAGCCGAAGAGCAGTGCGAGGGATGCGGCAGGGCGCTTTGCAGGCAGTGCCGCCAAATGGAAATCTGGGGCTCCGGTGCCGAAGATCTTACTATCAGATATCTATGCCCCGCGTGCAAGGAAGATCCGGACATAAACCCGTGGGGCGCCTACGACAAAGTGCTTGAAGCCGGAGAAGCAAAACAGCGTGTTATCAGGGCTGCATAAAAACGTTAACGCTAACGCGGGAATAGCAGGGAGGGCAAGATGATTTACCAGAAATTGATTGAGACAATCGAAAAAAATGCAGATGTCCTGACCAAAGAAATTGTATCGGAGATCCAGAAACTGGAAGAAACCACCCATTATCGCACTCTGCCTCAAGATGTTGTTTACGACCGGGTACATCGTGTCTTTTACAATGTGTACAGGAAACTGGGCAACTGGCTCAGCAAAGACAAACCCAAAAATGTTGTGTTTGCATACTATTCGGAAGTCGGTCGTGAACGGCTGAAGGAGAACATACCCCTGCAGGAAGTCATACTAATATTACAGCTGATCAGGAGAAAATTATGGGATTTTGTGATCCTGAACCGCGTATTCGACTCGGGCTACGGACTCAACCAGGTGCTGGAACTCAACTCTCACGTTGCAATATTTTTCGACAGCATCATTTATGCAACTGTCAGTGGATACGAAAATGAGATGAAATACACTGTCCAAAAAAATATTTCACCCAGCCAATTCAGCAAAATCTATCCGGCGGAAACCGAGCCACTGGCGTACTACAATGCCTGAAGCATAAATTTCTTTCATCGATTTATTATCATGCAGTTGACGCCACGAACGCATATCCCTGCTGTACGGCTTAATTTGGGATGTTGCGGTGTTTGGTTTTCCAGTATAGACATGCATGGAGTGAAGCCGACAAAATCGCATTCTGGGTTAATTCCTACAATGCCCTGACACTCAAGGCGATAATTGATACCTATCCGATCAAACCAACGTTTCCCGCCAGGCTTTACCACCCGCACAACAGCATCCGCCAGATTCCGGGAGTCTGGGATAAGATCTCACATCCTGTCATAGGCCAGGATCTGACTCACAACGATATCGAACATAAAATCCTGCGCGTGGAGTTCAATGAACCCCGCATTCATATGGCAATTGTCTAGGCTTCCTTGGGCTGTGCCCGACTGCGGAATGAACCCAAGTAAATATTATTTCCCCCGGATCGCCAGCAATATATTTGAACATCTGTGGATCAGGTAACTACTCATCTGTTTTGCGCAAAGGTACAGGCCCTGCCCTTTAGATTAAACAATAGTCGCAACATACTCTTGGTACGCTCGCTGAAAATCTTTTCCGAGAACACATCGCCGGCCACGCGTTTGGATATCTCCGAAATGGTGGGATAGACATGGACGGCTCCGGCAATGGTGGAAAGTTTTACCCCGGCGCTCAAGGCTATGATCCATTCATGGATCAACTCACCGGCATGTGCCCCGATAATCTGGCAGCCCAGAAGCTTGCCCTTGGGGCTGACAAGCATTTTAATCTTTCCGAGGGGTTCTGCTTCGGCCAAGGCACGGTCATTGTCTGCAAACTGCTCTTCGTATGCACGGTATTCAATCCCATCTTTCCGGGCACGTTTCTCGTTCAGGCCGATACTGGCCACCTCGGGATCAGTATAAGTACACCAGCCTACCTTAGTGTAATCGGCCCTGCGGGGAAGATGCAGGATGGCATTGGTCAGGGCAATTCCTCCTTCATAGCCCGCCACATGCGTAAAGGGAAGCTGGCCATTCACATCCCCGCAGGCATAGATATGCCCGATGTTTGTCCTCATTCTGGCGTCTACCGGAATCCCCCGGGGGGTAAATTCAACTCCGGCAGCTTCGAGATGCAGTTCATCGATATTAGGTTTGCGTCCAGCCGCCACAAGTAGAGCATCCCCCTCTATAACCGATGTGTCTCCCTCGCCTTTGGCCGGCGCCAGATGTAAACGGATAGTTGATTTTGTTCTCTCAGCCTTGACCGCCTTGGTATTCGTAAGGAATTCAACACGTTCAGATTCAAGACAGCTTTTCAGAATTTCAGCTAAATCTGGATCTTCCGGGCCCAGAATCTGGTCCAAGAATTCGACGACTGTTACTTTGGAGCCGAGACGGGCAAAGGCCTGTGCCATTTCAAGCCCGATCGGTCCTCCTCCCAGCACGATCAACCTGTCCGGAAGCGTTCTCTGGGCAAAAACCGTCTCGTTGTTCCAATAGGCAACATCTGCAATCCCTTCCACCGGTGGCAGTGTCGGACTTGATCCTGTGGCTATGATCCAGGTTTTGGCTGAAATGTGCGACCCGCTAACATCGAGCATATGGTTATCAACAAACCTGGGAGAACCGAACCGCACCTCAGCGCCCAGGCTGCAGAAACGCTCAACAGAGTCATGCTGTTGAATCTTCCCGATGACCGTATGCACCCGATCCATGACCGCCCCTAGGTCCACCGTCGGCAGGCTGATTCCGGGCAGACCGAACTCGCGCGATCTTCCAGCCAGAGACCAGACCTTGGCGCTGCGGATCAGGGTTTTCGATGGCACGCAACCGTAGTGCAGACAGTCACCTCCCAGCTTTTCGGATTTTTCGATCAGGATCGTCTTCGCACCGAACTGGGCACCGCCTGCTGCGGCTGTCAGCCCGGCCGCCCCACCCCCGATAATTCCGAGATCGTACTCATAGCTCGCCATGGAATCTCCTTTCTTCGCCTCTGTTACACCAACTTGCATACTGTCTTTGGAATCAAAGGTAATCGCTGGTGTTTAATGAGACAAATCTCGTATCTTCTCTATTTCCTTGTTATGGCATGGCCACCGATTTTGCTGCGTATGGCTGCCAGAACCTTGGCTGCAAAGATTTAGCTCTGCCTGCTTACAAAGCGCATCTCAAGTGTGTTTGTGATGACCGGCGCCGGAACCAAAGTCTCGAGAAACGGCCGCAGTCTGTCAACAACACCCCGATCATACTTTCTCGAGAATCTTTTTGATCCCTTCCATCAGATTCTCTTCAAAATGAATACGCATAACCCTGCGACCGGCTTGCTTAAGCGCATGCCAGTCGCCCAGCGCCTGGGCGCTCTCGAGTACGCCGAAGCTCATGCTTGACGTATCCGACCCGGCCTCATCCGGTATGGGAAGGTCAACCAAATTGCCTGAAGTTATCTGCAGGAACAAGCCCGTACCGGCATCACCCTTGTGAAGCTGACCGGTTGAGTGCAGAAATCGCGGTCCATAGCCGAAGGTTGTCGCCAGAGTTGAAATATTGCGAATCTTGAGACGCAGTGCCTGCATAGCCTCGGTTATTTCAGCAGATGGGGCGATATAAGCCTGGATTGCAAAATAGGCATTCGCGCCTGCCTGTGACAGAAATTCATGAATCGCATCAGCGGCGGATTGAACACGAATATCACCGAAAATCGCAACTCCGTCATCAGTGAAAACAGGCTCTAGCTGCGGCAGCACTCCCTGTTGTCTGTATTGATTAACAGCATCGGCGGCAAGCACTTTGGCTGCTTCCACATCGGGCTGGTCAAAGGGATTGATCCCGAGAACGTGCCCGGCAACCGCGGTTGCCATCTCCCACAGGAAAACCTGGCCGCCCAGATCATACAAATCATGCAGATTGATTTTCACGATCGGATAGCCGGCATCTTCCAGTTGAGTCAGGGCGTCAGCGTGTCTTTTGTCACGTTCAAGTGCGATATGCACGAAAAGACGGTCTTGCCCGTAATCCAGCGGCGTTCCCAGGCCTTCCCTCACAACGGGCAGGATTCCCTTGCCTTCTTTTCCGGAACTCTCAGCAATAAGCTGCTCCACCCAGTCCGCAAAGCTCTCAATCTCGGGTGACATGACAAAAGTCAGCTTGTCTCTACCGGCCTTGGCCATCACCCCCAGCACAACCCCAATCCTGGCACCGAAGTTGTTGCCTGAAACAGGGCAGTTGCTGGCCTCGCAATTCACTGCATTTACCAGTGCCCGGCCGAGCAGTTTTTTCAGATCCAGACCGATCAAGCCTGCCGGTACCAGACCGAAATAGGACAGGGCGGAATAGCGCCCGCCAATTGAGGGATCATTGATAAAAATACCCCTGAAATTATACTGTTTAGCCAACTTGGTCAGCGGAGAGTCCGGATCAGTGATCGCAATGAAATGTTTTCCGCACTGAGCTTTCCCCAGGGAATCTTTCATCCGGTTGTAAAAAAATTTAAAGAACGAAAGTGTCTCACTTGTAGTACCGGACTTGGTGGAAACAATAAAGAGGGTACGCCGAGGATTGAGCCTATCGGAAAATGATGCAATCCTTGCCGGGTCCGTACTGTCAAGGACTGACAGATCGAGATAGCCCTCCTTTACACCGAAGGTCGTACGCAACATTTGTGCAGCAAGCGAAGAGCCTCCCATTCCCAAGAGAACCGCATGGGTGAAGCCTTCAGTGCGAACTTCTCTGGCAAGAGATTGGATACGCTCGACATTTTCACTCATTGCATCAGGGCTATGCAGCCATCCGAGGCGGTTTGAGATCTCGATGGGGGCCGGTTTCCAGACCGTATAGTCATGAGCCCAGATACGTGAGATAATCCGGTTTTCTTTTAAT
>JAFGIF010000049.1 GCA_016929755.1 Deltaproteobacteria bacterium
AGCTAGAGCTTCTTGACATGCGATTCTCTTTGGTTTTATGCTAGGATATTATGTCAACAAGAAAAATCGTTGTGTATCCTGAACCGGTCCTGTGTAATAAAACCAATGAAATCAAAGAACTCGACTATAATATAATTTCCCTGGCCGAAGAAATGGCGGAGATAATGTATCAAGCCCCAGGGGTTGGTCTCGCCGCACCTCAGGTGGGTGTTGACAAACGCCTGATTGTTGTCGATCCCACATCGAAACGCGATTCCGGCCTGCTTATAACTCTCATCAACCCGGTTATCGTGGAGCGGGAAGGCAGAGAGGTCGACAGTGAAATGTGTCTGAGTGTTCCTGAAATTTCCGTTGATGTGCCGCGTTCTCTCCGCCTGCTCATACGGGGGATTACCCTTCAGGGAAAAGAGACCGAGTTTGAAATCGAAGGATTTCCAGCCCGAATCTTCCAGCACGAAATCGACCACCTCGACGGAAAAGTGATCTTGGACTATGCCTCGAAGCTGAAACGATCCATCTACCTGAAAAAAGTCAAAAAAGGAAAGATATGAAACTTGTCTTCATGGGCACGCCTGATTTTGCTTTGCCGACCCTCAAGGCCCTGCTTGATTCAGATGTTCATGAAATCTGTCTAGTTGTAACACAGCCTGATAAACCCAAAGGACGAGGCAAGAAACTTCAGCCCCCTGCGGTAAAACAGATGGCGCTGGAGCATGAACTTCCCCTGCTCCAGCCAACCATCTTAAAATCAAATACCGATGTATATCAGGCTCTACGCGCATGTGCTGCAGACGCAGTAATCGTGGTGGCTTACGGTAAGATGATCCCATCAGAGATGTTCGCTCTGGCCAGGCATGGATTCATCAACGTCCATGCATCCCTGCTGCCTGCCTTCCGGGGAGCTGCTCCCATAAACAGAGCCATTATAAACGCATGTTCCACTACTGGTGTAAGTATCATGCACATTGATGAAGGGATGGATTCCGGGCCGGTATATTTGCAATCAGCACTAGAGATCGCTGAAAACGAAGATGCCATAGAGGTTTCACATAAACTCGCTCACCTCGGAGCGGAAAATCTTCTGGAATGCCTGTATCGGATTGAATACGAGAACCTTCAACCAAAAGAACAGGACCATACCAGAGCAACACTTGCCCCCATGCTCAGGAAAGAAGAAGGAAATATCGACTGGTCAACCCCCCCCGGTAGCATTCATAACATGATCCGTGGCTTTGTGCCGTGGCCATGCGCATATACCTTCATTGAAGATAAATTGTTGAAGATTAAAAAAGCACATTACTTAATCAAAGATCACACCTACACGTTCGGCACCCTCTCAAGGGAAGGCAAAGGCATAAAAATTGCCTGTGCCGGAGGTTTTATCATTCCCGAAATATTGCAACTCGAAGGCAAAAAGGCTGTTCCCAGTCAGGCATTTGCCTGTGGGTTAAAGCAGACGGATATAGTATTAGGAAAAAGTGAGGAGATAGAGTTATGATTATTGCACCTTCAATTCTTTCCGCAAATTTTGCTCACTTGGAAGAGGATATTACCAATCTGGTCTCGGCCGGGGCACAGTGGGTCCACGTAGATGTGATGGATGGTATATTTGTACCCAACATTACTATTGGCCCGGTTGTTGTAAAGGATATCCGTAAGATTACGGATGGTTATCTTGACTGTCACCTCATGATCACCGAACCGGACAGATACATTGAGGATTTTGCCAAAGCAGGCGCCGATGGAATAACCATCCATGCAGAAGCAACCAACCACCTGCACCGCAGCCTTTCAAGAATCAGAGATCTGGGTTTGAAAGCCGGGGTCTCACTGAATCCGGCAACCCCCCTGGACTGTATTGAATACTGCCTTGATCTTGTAGATCTGATCCTGATCATGAGCGTTAACCCGGGTTTCGGCGGACAGTCTTTCATTGAGGCGGTGATCCCGAAAATAGTACGAGGAAAAGAAATGATTGCCGGCAGAGATATACTGATACAGATTGACGGCGGTGTCGATACAGGAAATATCCGCATGTTGTATGAAAAAGGTATTGATGTCTTTGTAGCCGGCTCCAGCATATTCGGCAGCCCTGATCCGGCCAAAACAGTCAAGGAGATGCTCGAGATTGCAAATCATTAAACTTTCACTTCCACTTATAAGTCTGATGTCCATCCTCTTTATGGGCTCGTGCGCACATCTAGAGGCAGACAAACCTTCAACCGAAAAACGTGAACTTAGTCCCTATCTGGCCATGACCTTGGCCAGGTATGCCGAACTCCAGGGAGATCGGGAACGCGCGCGGCAGCTTTACTTGAAAATAGATGATCCCTATGCCCTGTTTGCCCTGGCGCGGATCAACTTCATAACCAATAACAACAACAAGGCCCTCGAAGCGTTAGACCGCTTGATCGAAGAAGGATCATACGCTACCGGCGCACTCGAACTCAGAAGCAAGATCTATGCCCGAACCGGCAAGTGGCCTCAGGCAATCAATGACGCCGAAAGGCTGACTGAAAAATACCCGGATAACAAAGAGCTTCAACTCTACCTGGCAAATCTGAACATGATTGTATCAAACTTCAAAGAAGCCAGGATAATTCTTGAGGATCTTCACATCAGATATGACGATTGGCAGATACGCTACTATCTTGCCAAGGCATACTTTGGAGACCAAGATTATATCGCTGCAAAAAATATCCTGGAAGACCTGACAGAAATGCAGCGTGAATTCAGGCCGGCTTATCTGGATTTGGGCAAAACCTACGAAGTGCTTGGGCAACCTGATAAAGCGCAGGAAGTATATGAAAGATTACTGGCAATTGATCCAACTTCCAAAGAAGCCCTCAATGCCATGGCGGATCTGTACATTGAACAGCAAAACTATGCCCAAGCACTAGGTTATATCCAGACTCTCATGGCCCTGCAGCCAAACGAAGAGCACCTTAAAAAACTGATCATTTTAGAGCTCCAGGAGGGACTCTATGCAGACGCTCTTAAACATTTGTTGAGCATCGAGACAATGCAGGATCTTGATAAATATCATCTGTCCGTTGCCTATGCAGGGCTTGAACAGTGGGATGAAGCCCTGGCGATTCTTGATAAAATACCCCCAGAGGGCGAAATAGGATGCGATGCCATCCTCCTTAAGGCCTCGATATTGAAAGATACGGGAAGGCCCAAGCAGGCCCTCGCATTACTGAAAACAGCATGGCAGAAGCATTCCACTGAAGAGGTCTTCAAAAATTTAGGTTACGAACTGGCCACCGAACTGGAAAGCACCGGCAAGAGAGATCTGGCTCTTAAGGTTGCTCTCGAATTATTGGAACGCTATCCACATGATCCAGTCGGTTTAAACTTTGTTGGTTATCTCTGGGCTGATGAAGGTATACATCTGGATAGCGCCTATGCTATGATACAAGAGGCCTTGAAAATGAAGCCGGATACCGGTTATATTCTTGATTCCATGGCCTGGGTTCTTTTTAAGATGAATCGAGCCGATGACGCGCTTTACTACATGAAAAAAGCCCTGCACTACTTAAGCGATGATCCCATCATCAATGAACATATGGGAGATATCCTTTACCAGCTTCAATCCACATCAGAGGCCCTGGACTACTATTTGAAGTCTTCTGTACTTTCGGGCAGCGCAAACGAGGAACTGAAGAAAAAAATCAAAAGTTGTTTTAATAAATTATGATTGCTTCAATATATTGTGAAACGGGGTTATGAATGAATAATGAAGCCAGGGTAGGTATTTTTGTTTTTTTAATCATTGTAGTGTTTATTGTTCTCTCGATTACCATTGGAGAATTCAGCTTTTCCAAAAAGGCAACCTACCCGATTACCATGGCCTTCACCTCCGTGGAAGGCCTCAAGACCGGATCACCGCTTGAGTTAGCCGGTGTTGCGGTTGGATCGGTTACCGATATCGCTCTGAACAAGGATTTTTCCGCGGTAGTAACAACTGCCATTAACGAGGATATCCATCTGCCGATTGACTCTGTAGCCGCCGTCGGGACCAAGGGGGTGCTGGGTGATAAGATCATTATTCTAAAGCCAGGGATTTCAAACGCTATCATCAAGCCGGGAGGAAATCTTCCCAGAACCGAGGTGCCGCCTTCGGTCGATTATCTCCTCATGCAACTTGGTCAAATATCAGACAACCTAGCCCATTTCACTGACTCACTGAATGCAATCTTCGGCACCGAGGAAGGTATCGCCAACATCAAAGGCAGCATTGAAAGCATCAACAATCTGAGCCTCAATCTATCTGAAATTGTCGCCGAAAACCGAGACAGCATCTCTCTCATGGTTGTCAATCTACAACAAGCCACTGATAATCTGGCTGTTATCTCACAGGAATTGGCCCAGACCAGCCATGGTGTTGCCGACATCGTTGAAACCATCTACACCGGTCAGGGCACAATTGGTAAGCTTCTCAATGACGAAGAGCTTTATGTGACATTGACCCAGGTCATGGGCACGATGCAGAGACTCGTCGGACAGATGGAGGAGGAAAACACCCTGACCATGTTACTCGGCGACAGCACCGTCTATTACAACCTGGTCACGCTTACGGAAAATCTCAAATTCGTCAGTGATGAGATCGCAGCCGGAAGAGGAACCCTGGGTCATATTCTGGTGGACGATGAAATGTACTATACCCTTACGGAAACGCTTCGCAATGCCAATAATGCCGTAGCGGGCATCGAAGAGCAGACACCAATATCGGTTCTGGGCACCATCCTGGGTATAGTGTGGTAAAATAACTTGCGCCAGTCGATTCTCAATATCATCATTCTGATCGCGGTTTTCACTACATCAAGTAGGGCATACGGCATCGAAATCAATCTGGCACCTGTATTCTACTATCAGGCTGATGATCAGAGCTTTTGTTTGAAGGCTTTGGGGCCGATTTTTGAATATAATGAAAACTTCCATGCCATCAGGCCGCTTTACTTTACAAATAACTCAGGGACCGATGTTCTCTTCCCCCTGGGACATTTCAGCGAAAATCGTGGTCGATTCACACCGATATACAAATACGACTATAGTGAAGATGCAGATCGAGTGAACTTTCTTCCTTTCTTCTACGGCAGGTATCAGGAACAAAAATACGGGGGTTTCTTCCCACTCTACGGCAAAATGTATCATCGCTTCGGCTTTGATAAGGCACGTTTTGTACTCTGGCCTTTGTATAGTGAAACCGAAAGCGATGATATCAGTGCATATTCTGTACTGTGGCCCATCTTCAAGTACAGCCCGGGCAAACAATTCAGGATCTTCCCCTTTTATGGCAATAGAACCACGCCTGATGAAAACTACACGTACGTGTTGTGGCCGATCTACCACCGCAAAAGAGGCACCCAAAACATGAATGCCCTCCTGCCGTTCTACCTTTCTGCCTGGGGGCCTGCCAACAGGAGTACATCCGTCTTATGGCCTCTGTTCACCGCAAACCACGATTATAACTACCCGCATCACAGTCTCGATTGTCCCTGGCCCCTTGTCCGCTTCGCAAGTGGAGCATATGAAGAGACCCGGATATTTCCGTTTTACTGGTCAAAATATGACGGCACCCAACAGCGCATGAAAACTATCCTGTGGCCAATTTTCAGAACCGACTATAACCTGGATACTGCAAACGGCGCTCTCAAGACAAAAAATAAGTTTCTTATCCTGAGCGGTACAACCCATGCGCTCAGCCGTGATGGAACAAGAAACGACACGTTTGATATATGGCCGCTGTGGCATTCATCAAATCAGAATGGCTATCGCTCTTGGAATATTCCGAATATTATCCCATTTCATCAGACAGGCTTCCAAAGAAACTGGGCCCCGCTTTTAACACTAATACACGGCAAACAAACAGACTCTTCTTATTCTTGGAATATACTGTGGAATACTGTTTACTATACCAGAAATGAAGATAAGCAGCGGCTCTGCCTTTCCTTCCTTACCTCATATGAAACAGGCCACGGGTATACCCGGATCGGGCTCCTGTGTGATCTGATGAAACTGACTTGGCGCAGATAGGATAATGGATGTGCAGCTAAATATTCTTACCAGGTTGGTAGTAAAATAAAAGCCTTGGGTCCGGAACGAGAGCAAGGGCCTATGGGGACTCAACTCACACCCAAACGAACCCAAGGCTTGATATCTATGTTAAGTCGCATCCGGATTATGTCAAGATACTGTCTGAAAAATATCCGCAGGCAAATTAAAAAGAGTCCTCCGGATTAATCCGGCAACGACTTATATGTCTGCTTACTCAAATTTGACGAATTTGTCCTTTTTAGCGGCACAAACAGGACATTCTTCCGGTAGAATTCCATCGGAAACATAGCCACAGACTTCACACACATAATAGATGGTCTCACGTTCTTCCAGAATGTGATCCATGGCTTCCTTATATAGTTTGGCGTGAGTTTCCTCAACATCCTTTGACTGACTGAAATATATTGAAGACGCCCTGTCATCTACCTCTTCTGCCTGTTTGACAAATTGATCATAGGCAACTTGAGCCACACGGGTTTCCGATTCAAAGCTGTCAGAGAGATTCTCTTCGGTGCTCTTGATCTCCTTGAGCAATTTCAGGGCCCTCTTTCCATGAATCTCTTCTGAAAATGCTATAACCCGAAACAACTTGGCAAGCTGCGAATATCCCTCCTCATCAGCCTTATCGGCAAAAACCTTGAGCCTCAGGGCTGCCTTTGACTCTCCGGCATAGGCCTGATGTATTGCATCCCGGATCTTATCATCCATTACAATTTTCCTCCTAATGCACTATTTGCAACAGTTTTCTCCCATTTCATATGAAAA
>JAFGIF010000289.1 GCA_016929755.1 Deltaproteobacteria bacterium
AACGTCAGGCCTGCGGGGGATAAAAGGTGTGACATTTTGTCAAATTGTTGTAAACAAAAGAACTTTACGTGTGACATTTTGTCAAAAATGCACTGTAAAATAATAATGCTGTCTTTACGGGCTGTGCAGTATAATAATCGACTATAAGCCTTATCCACCCAAGAAAACCATGTTGCCATCTGAAAAAAAGAGTAATGATTTCTTATCATAATTCCGATGCATTAACTGGAGAAAATCATGAACAGGATACTTGCCATCACAATGTTGGTCTTAATCTGTCTGGTAAGTCCGCTATTGGCTGAGACAGAGGCGATGAAGGAACTGAAAGTCCTCGCCGAAAAAGGAGATGCCGAATCACAGTTTACCCTTGGCCTGGCCTATGCATCCGGGCAGGGTGTTCCCCAGGATTATAGCGAAGCCGCCAAGTGGATTCATGCGTCTGCCGAGCAGGGTGGATCCTATGCACAGGATTATCTCGGTTCCATGTATGAGGAAGGCAAAGGTCTGGATAAAGATTATATTATGGCTGCCAGGTACTATCTCAAGGCCGCCCAGCAAAGAAATGCAAGTGCGCAGCACAATCTGGGCCGTTTATATGTATTCGGACAAGGTGTACCCCGCAACTTTGTTATTGGGTACATGTGGTTGAGTCTTGCAGCCCAGAGCGGGGATAACAAGGCCCTGGCACTGATGGACAAACTGAAAGAAGTAATGACACCCCAGCAGATTAATGAGGCCAGAAAATTGGCCCAGGAATGGAAACCCGGAAAAATGAACTTTTAAAGAACTATAGCTGCCTTTAAATTGAAACCATCGAGCCAACAGCCATTAAGATGTACCCGGCAATAACAAGCAGTTGAAAAAAAGGACCTCCCCAGAATCCCATACTCCACTGGGGTGATGCAACCTTGCCGTGCTTTCTGACGGCGTTTAACAGAGGCACTACCATCACAGCCACAAGCACGGCTATGGCTCCACCCGCTACCCTCATGAAGCCGAGGAAATCAGTGGTCCCTGCAATAACGATCAGAAAAGATGGCAGCGTGGCTATCAACCATGACAGTCGCTCATCCCAATGCAGGCGCTCCTGTACGACAACTGATAATGCGAATGAGATCGACCAGTAACTACTCAGCATTGCCAGAAGAATAAAGAGCGACCCTACAATGCTGGACCAGTTGCCCAGGGTATTGCCAAGCCCGATTATAGCAATACGGGTCACCTGAGGGCAGGCCCCGAGACAAATCAGAGACAGAGCAATAATAATTACGCCGTTGAGGCCGATTCCGACTATGATTGCTCGCGGTATTAACTTTTTATTCCAATGCAGTCCCTCCACAACCTGAGGCACGGAAAAAATAGCGAAAAAACTGAACATCATCATGCCGAACAAGGCAAGCAGAGAATTGAGATTGACATGCTGACCACTGGATATATGAAATGGCAATCTTACAGAGCCAAATGCCAATACGACAACAAACAGGATAATGCCGATCACTGCGTATTTTTCGCTTATACCAAGTGCTTTCAGCCCAAAAAAGACCACCCCCGCTGCTACTGCATATACAGCACACTGCCCAACCCAGAGGGGCATCCCTAAAAGATTCATCAGGATTTCTCCACCTCCGGCGATATAGGCTGAAAGGCTGGAAATAAATGCAATCGCCAGGAGCGAAAAAATTATCCAGGTAAAGATCACGGCGCCTTTGCCTCTAAACAGATATCTGTTGAATACTTCAACCATCTGCGCAGATTCATCATCACGCAACATGATCTCGGCTATCATCAGATGCAGCAGCAAACTGATGCTGTAGGCCAGGATCAAAACAATCAGCATTGCTGCAATGCCTGTCAGCGATGCGAGGTAAGGCACTGCCATAATACCTCCGCCGACACCATAGCCGGTTACGATTGCCGCGGATTCAAAAAAGGTAAGTTTCTTTTTTTGCCTGATCATGGAAAACCCCTTTGTGTTGGCACTTTATTCCGGCGCATCTTTTGCAAACTCTTCAGCTCTGGCTTTGATTGCCTCCATGTAATCGCCCAGGGTACTTTTGGAAATGGATCTCTCTACAAATCCGGGCAGCGGCACGGAAGTCTCAACAACAGGAGCATAGTAATATATAGTCTTGGCCCCATTATCATAGGGCTCAATGTATTCAAAGCCCTCGATATTCTTCAGTCCTCCGCTGGATCTTTTAACTGCTATGCCTTTTTTATTATAGTTTACCACTTCATCATCCGTAAGCATACGCCATTGCTGAAGCTTATCAGGCTCATCAAAAATGACATCAAGGGTATATTGGACTGAAAACAAGGAAAAGCTTAGCTTTCCTTCAATAAGAGATCTTCCTGCCAGACCTTTGCCGAGCGGAGTCAGCACCTGGATTGTTCTGTAATAATCAAGACTGGAGATAAACTCTCCCATGGAGTCCCAGTTCACCAGAACCTGCCAGACCGTATCAGGAGATGCATTTATGAGTAATACGCCCACAACCCGCTTTTTCTTGCCCTGGCCTTCCACTTTGTACTCATGTACAAAGCTCTGAAGTTTACCTGCCTCAAGCAGATTTTTGTCAAGCGTGAGATTAAGCTTATCACCTTCAGCAGCATGTACATTCCAACCCAAGAACATACACAGCATGAGCCCGAGCATCTTGGTTTTCATCTGCCTTTTCCCCCCAAAGAAATAACTCCGAGTAACAAAATCTGGCGTTCTCTAATCCAATATCCCCCATTTCAAAAAATACGGATATCTATCTGTCAACTTAACTCAGTATCGATGAAGATTCGCGTTAATATATTCTGCTGCCCGGGTGGCAAAGGTCATAATGGTTACCTGTGGATTTACCCCCAGGGATGTGGGGAATGGGCTACCATCTGTTACGAACAGGCCTTTTATTTCATGACTCTCCAAGTTAAGATCGACCACCGAGGACATGGGATTATTCCCCATTCGACATGTTCCGAGGGGGTGAAACGCCATGACCTCAAAATGCCATGGTTTGATCTTGATCTTTCTGAATTCATTGAGATCATTGCGTGAATTTAAGACGGGCATGGCGTAACACCCGCTGAAAACCCTCTTTGCCCCGGCTGCAAAAAAAATATCAGCCACATGGGAAATACCTTTTCGCATTTTCTCCGCATCGGCCTGATTCATGGAATATACGGCCAGATAGGAATATCCGAGTAAACCGGGAAATACCCTGCCCCTGGTTGTATCACTGACCATCACCCCGAATGCAGCCAGGTTATTATAGTGTTTTGCCAAGTACTTATGATCTTCACCGACTCCAGGCAGGGCCATTGCCATCACCCCCGGAGGAATAAAGATACCTTCCAGCATGATACCTTCATCAGCGAAGGTGTCAATCTGCCCTCCTTGCGATACTCCGTGATGGCCCAGCACATCTTCTTCCATTTCCGCCACCACCCTGCCACAAGGATGGATCGTGAGCCCCTTGCCTGTCATGCCAGAGATGTTTGCCAGATTCTGTTTGAGCAAAAAACCAGGTGTAATCAGGGCGCCCATGGCCAGGCACACCACTTTTGCCGTGATGCTTATCCTGTATCTTTTCTTATTCGTCTTGGGATCAATAAATACACCCTCAACTCCCCGCACTCTCCCGCTTTCAACTACAAGCTTTCTGGCCTTGCAGTTGGCATATATCCTGGCTCCATAGTTGTCCGCCTTGGGAATATATGAAACGTCTGTCGACTGTTTGGCTTTCCGGATACATCCCCATTGACAGACCCCGGCCCCCTCGCAGTTCCTGACATTATGTTTCAGGGGTTTGGCATCAATCCCAAGTTCCTTCGCCCCTCTTTTGATGATCTGGTAAATATTCCCGAGAACATCCTGAGTCAGCTCTGTTACGTTGATTTCGTTTTCAACCCGCTCAAAGTAGGGTATCAATTCCTGATAAACAAGCCCATTGCACTCGTACTCACTGCTCCACTTTTCAATTATCTCCTGGGGTGTTCGGAAGCAGGTTGCCGAATTTACCGTTGTAGTACCACCTATACACTTACCCAGAGTAATTGAAGCCGGGGGAAGACCCAGAGCGACGGTTGTCCCGCTGTCACGATACATCATTGCCATCATATCACCTGGGTCCTGGTTGAAATTCTTTACAGTAAAATGACTGCCCTCTTCCAGAGCCACAACATCTAATCCCTTTTCCGCCAGTTCTTTGGCAACGACTGCCCCCCCGGCACCAGTGCCGATCACGCAGACATCAACGTCTTCGATAATATGATCACTAATATCTCTGTACTCTTGTATCATAACTTTCCACCTAATCTTTAAGCCCTTCAAATTCAGGGTTCGGAAACTTCTCCTGGTAGCCGATCGCTTCCTTAGCCTCAGCAAGGCCATAGAAAGCCGGAAATACAAGAACTTTGACTATCAAAATTGACATTGATCCAGGGAATCTTGATGATTCTATGACATGAAACAGTTCGGTCCGTTCCTGTTCGTCCATGCTGGTCAGCGCTTTGAATTTCCTGAAATACATCAGCGGCCAGCCATAATTCAGGACGCGTACGGCCAGCTTCAAGCCCAGGCGTGTAGGCAAAGGCATACGTGAGAGCAGATAGTCTGTTCGGATAAGCCATTTATCTTCAAGGTCGGCTGCTCCCAATGTAAAATTTCTTCCTCCCCTGGGGATAACTCCGCTGCCCATGGCAGCGATTATGCCGGCCTCTTTTTTACTGAGAACACGGTATGGCATAATAATCCTCCAT
>JAFGIF010000050.1 GCA_016929755.1 Deltaproteobacteria bacterium
CATGAAAAACCGTTTATCACAAACCTAACTATCTGATTCTTCTTGTCCTAATTCAGTTTCTGAATTTATTTTGGACAGCAGTGATTTCTTCGGTTAATTGGTTATTCTTTATTATCACTGATAAAGGTTGCGTTAATAAAGATATTCTTATTACCCTTGACTGTCTCAATTCCGGCAAGTTAATTGCTAATTCTATGATATATTAATTATTTGATTTTATTGTGTTATTTAACACATATTGTTTACTTTATATGAAACCATATTAGCACTTCATCAAGCTGTTATTTTATTACTACATGCAATACATGGCACAATATACTTGCAAATAAATCGCATACAAAGCCAGTAAGTCGCCGAATAATATCATGCCTTAATAATAATTCTGGTAATTCCCAGGGCAATAGGTGGAAATACTCATTTTTTAGTAAATTATTAGGTAAATCCACCTATAATTCATTTTCATGACCAATTTTCCTATAAATGATGAAGCCGGGCAAACAGGTTAAACGAAAAATACCTGTCACTGCTTCATTGAAGCAAAGGCTTTTTTTAATTACACCCTATCGGCAAAACAAATACAGCTTGAATATGTTTTTCAGCAGCTTCACAATTCAATTAGTGTCTGTGACAGTCCGAAACATCAGTATCATAATAATTGTATTGAAGGCATCATGCATAATACGGTATTCTTTTGATTGTGACATAACATATTTTGGCTTTTGTTATTTCATTTGCATTTTAATTAAAAAGGGAGGTTCGGTAATGGAAAAGAATTTTATATCATGGCCTGATGGGTGGCCGAAAAGCATCAATTATCCGGAAATACCGGTATATGAGTGCCTGGATCAGACGGCAAAACGCATTCCCGGCCGGCTCTCGATTATTTTCGGCGGCATGGAACTGACATTTGCAGAGCTGAAGAATTTGAGTCTGAAATTTGCTGCAGCACTGGAATCATTGTGTGTCGTAAAGGGAGACCGGGTTGCAATTCATTTGCCGAACTCCCCGCAGTTTGCCATTGCCTATTATGGCCTGCTTCGGATCGGTGCGGTTTTCACCCCAATGAGCCCACTCATGTCTGCCAAAGAAGCCGAATACCAGCTCAACGACTCAGGAGCAAAAATACTTGTCTCGCTTGATCTGCTCTACCCGAGCATCAAGGATATTCTCGGGAACACACAGGTCGAACATGTTATTACCACGAGCATCGCCGACTGTTACAGCCCGGTTCTTGCCCCGGAAAAACTGCTTGGAAAAATCGATGTACCGGATACCATCGACATGGTTTCACTGCTCAAAGAACACAAGCCTGATATCCCGGCAATTGAAATCGATGTGAAAACCGACCTGGCACACCTGGCCTATACCGGCGGGACTACCGGCCTTTCCAAAGGGGTAATGCTCACACACTACAACGTCATGGCTAATTCGCTCCAGTTTTCATGCTGGATGTCCGGTGCCCATGTTGAAATGGCTGGTGACAAGCTTACATTCGTATATCCTCCCGGGGTCGATCCAAAAACAGACCGGGTCGGGGTTTTCGATAAGGAGACAGCCCTGGCAGTGGTGCCGTGGTTTCATGCCATGGGTGCAATCGCTTATCTCAACACCCAGGTTATATCAGGAAACACCATGGTTGTATTTCCACGCTTTGAGCCCAGAGAATACATCGATGCTGTCGGTAAATATAATGCCTATGCCATGGGTGGTGCACCCCAGCTCTATATTCCTTTATTGAACCTGCCTGATTTCGATACGTACGACCTTTCAGGCATTCGATTGGCAACTTCCGGTGCAGCGCCCTTGCCGGTCCCCATTTTTGATAAATTACTCAACGCATTCTCCGGGGTAATTATAGAAGCATACGGCCTGACCGAATGTTCCATGGGTGCAATCGCCAACCCGCCGATTCGCGAATTACTTCGCCCTGGTTCGGTGGGAATACCAATCTTCGATACCGAGTGTAAAATCATCGATATCGAATCCGGCGAAGAACTCCCCACCGACTCGGAAGGGGAGCTCTGTATCAAAGGGCCACAGGTCATGCAGGGCTACTGGAACAATCCCGAAGAAACTGCGCGCGTTCTCAATAATGGCTGGCTCCATACAGGAGACATTGCCAGACAGGATGAAACCGGCTATTTTTACATCACTGACCGCATCAAGGACATGATCATCTACAAAGGATACAATGTGTTTCCACGCGATCTCGAGGAAGTCCTGATCAAATATCCGGCCGTTGAAATGTGTGCAATTGTCGGCAAACCCAGTGATGAAGGCGGGGAGATTCCGGTTGCATTCGTCCAGCTCAAGCAAGGACAGCAGACTACTGCCGACGACCTCATGTCGTTTGTAAACAATCAGGTTGCCCCCTATAAGAAAATCCGCGAAGTGTTTTTCCAGGACCAACTGCCTGTCAGCGCTGCCGGCAAGATTCTGAAAAAAGACCTCAGGAAACTTTTCATCGATAAATGATCCTGCTGATCCGGTGAGATACGACAAAGTCAGGCTGCATATTGCAGCAAACGCTCATGCACCCTTACCATGGCCAATGTATCCTGCCGGCAGTATTCCAACAGATTCTTTCTGATTGTTTTTACTTCTTCATCATTGTGCTTTCCGGCGGCCATGCGGGCAACAACCGCCATGGCTGCTCCACCATCTCCAATTTCCAGGTCATCGTAGCTCATATCCGCTACCAAAACCGGTAGGACAACTTTGATCGATGTTCGGCCGTGGAAGCAGGGATGATAAAAATTGTTCCGGATGATTTTTTCCAGATCAACGAGCCGTTTCTTCAAGTATGTCAATTTGCTTTCGAGATCCGGGAACAGCCCGGCAAGCGAATTAATAATTGTTTTTTCGGCCGAAGAATATACAATGATACTGCCTTCTTCACCGAGATGTTCCAGCAGGTTTTCAGCAAGTTGTCTGCGTTGGTCTGTTTGCACATGGGCCAGATATGCATGGTGAGAAGCAACCTTGCCAGGGGCATTACACACGTGAACAGAGAACTGGGTCGGAATCTGTTCATAGGGCGCCACGTCCGGATACAGGGGAATCGCCGTACTTATGGTCTCGAAATCAAGATAATATGCAGGCCATTTCACCCGCGCCAACTGCCGCGCAATATCGCTGTCTGAGTACGCTTTGCCCTGGATAACACATTCACGCATGATCTTCTGTTTCTTTGTCAAACCGAAATTCTCCGGGATGTCCTCTATGCGGTGAATGTCTTTTGTGTTCAATTCGATGAATTTCTTTTTCCCGAGCCGGTACAGCTCAAAGATATGATTTTCGATCCCTTTGCCCATACATTCTTTAAAGACCGGGCACCCTCGGCATACCGGCTTGAGAAATGCCTTCGGCATGGTTGGGACACTTGCAAGTTTTTCGATCATACCGGATTGGACATTGAATAGTTTCATACGCTCCGAAACTTCTTTTGTTTTATTCTCTTCAACAAAGAGCTCTCTGTCCGGCATCCCCAAGCGAAAATCCTTTGAGATGTGCAGCAATGCAATCTCCGGTATTTCCATCCCTTGTTGTTTCAGGACCATGGCGGTATAGGCCATATCATCGATATGCTCCTGTTTTGACCTGGTGCCGGATTTCACTTCGACCAGGCGCCAGCCATTATCCTGTCGAATCAGAATATCGGGCCGGACAACATATCTTCCGGCAATAAAAACTCCTTCAAAGATGACTGTTGTTTGAGGATCATCGATCAATTTCCCGGTATTTTGAGCGGCAGTACTGATGTTGTCAGATTCAACAAAAATACCATCCGGAAAAAGTGCCCTGGCCCTTTTATGAATATCCAGGCCTTCTTCTATCCAGAACTGTTCGGCTGCGTTAGGTTTTCGCGCCGAGATTTCTCCTGTCAGCATCAAATGGCCCAGGGTGTGACAGGCCAGAAAACTCAAAAATAGTTCTTTCGTGATCATACGGCCATCCGGCAATGCTTCGCCTTTTTGCATCGAATAAAAAAACAAGTGCTTGGAATTATATGAACTATCTTTGATTATTAATACAGTCTTTTCAACACAAATTGATAATTTTGCGGTTAAAATAATCGATTTTTCGAATACTATTTTATTTAAAACAGTTTGTTGGGTTACCCCGTCCTGGCACTATACCCGGTCGACATTCGTGCAATACTTTCAGGGGATACGGCAGCCAGACTCGACTTTTCTGGATACTTGCCAGTGATGCCGGCATAAAAGGAACAGATGGCGTACATATCGGCCTCGATATTCCCGGTGGGAACTACGACCGGCCCGATACCGCCTGTCTTGCGGCTAAAATCTACAAATCCCAGCACGATGGGGACATTGGCTCCCAGAGCAATATGGTAAAACCCGGTCTTCCAGTAGCTCACCCTGTTGCGGGTGCCTTCGGGAGGTATTATGATGACCATGTTTTCATGTTCGTTAAAGACTTGAATGGTGCTGTCCACAACGTTGTTGGCCTTGCTGCGGTCAATGGGGATGCCCCCCAGCCAGCGCATGATAAAACCGAAAGGGCCTTTGAAGAGGGTTTGTTTGCCCATCCAGTAGGCCTTGGCTCTGAATGCAAAAGCCAAGAACATGGTGATGGGAAAATCCCAGTTGGAGGTATGGGGTGCGGCGATTACCACATACTTTTTAAAATCAGGCAGCTGCCCTTCGCAGCGCCATCCGAAGATCTTCAGGTATGCCAGTGAAATCCAATGGAAGATGGTTTTGATGACCGGAGTATCAAACACGGTGTAATGCATGGCACTGCTCCTTTTTCAATATATTAGAAACGTATGTGGTGCTTACCACGAAAATCGTTGAATTGATTGTAAAACTACTGTGAACAGAATAGATCGGCATTCCCCTACTCTCTTTACGTCGGCTGAAGCACACTTGGACCCGCAATGTTCATTTCGGCACTGGTGTTAATCCAGACCAACTCAAGACCTGAAAGAATTGTTAAGATAGTGCAAAGGAATTGTAATAGTATTGCAAATGCAATAATTCCGATTGCTTACGAAGTGCCTTGCCTCTAAGGTGCACAACATTAAAATTGTAAGGAGATCTAACATGAATCCCAGCTATCCTGTCCATCCCCTGAAATCCAATGCCAGAATCCTGCTCTCCAGCGTATTCGGCCCCTATGCCCGTGATGATGAATACGGCAGCCGCCGCATAAATCCCATGGAGCTTTACCACAATCAGGTCACCCGTGAGCAGGGTCCCTTTTCCCTGCGCATGTTCCACCAATCCTTTGGATTGCAGCTTCTCAAGGAAAATATCGAAGCCCCCTGCTCTTTGCTGGACTTTCCCACCCTGGAACGTTTTATCGATGAACTCTCCAGCAATACATATGACATTATTGGCATCAGCGCCATTATCCCCAACATCGGAAAGGTACACAAAATGTGCGAACTCATCCGCACCCACCAACCCAATGCAACTATTGTCGTGGGCGGCCATATCGCCAACCTGTCCGACCTCGAGCACAGGATCGACACGGATTATATCTGCAAGGGAGAAGGCGTTGCCTGGTTCCGGCATTTTTTAGGCATGGACGAGAATGCCCCTATCAAGCATCCGCATGTCTATTCCGGTTTCGGCACCCGTATCGTGGGAGTCAATGTTGACCTTCCGGGCAAGCATCGCAATACGGCCGCGATGCTGATACCCTCGGTGGGCTGCCCGGTAGGCTGCAACTTCTGCTCTACCTCGGCCCTTTTCGGGGGCAAAGGCAAGTCTGTAAATTTCTACGAGACCGGCGAGGCCCTTTTCAAGGTCATGTGTGAGATCGAAGACGATCTCAATGTAGATTCATTCTTTGTCATGGATGAAAACTTTCTGCTGCACCGCAAAAGGGCGCTCCAGCTGCTCGAGCTAATGCAAAAACACAACAAGGCCTGGGCGTTGTACGTTTTCACTTCGGCCCGCGTGCTGAAATCCTACACCGTCGAACAACTGATTCGCCTTGGAATCTCCTGGGTCTGGATGGGCCTGGAGGGCAAAAACAGCAACTATTCAAAGCTCAACGGGGTGGATACCCACCAACTGGTTCAGGAACTACAGTTGCACGGTATCCGAGTGCTGGGATCGACCATTATCGGCCTGGAGGATCACAGCCAGCACAACATTGATGCAGTGATCGACTATGCCATCAGCCACGACACCGTCTTTCACCAGTTCATGCTTTATACCCCTATACCCGGCACTCCATTGTATGAAGAGCATCGGCAGCAGGGCACCTTGCTTTGCGAGGATGATTGTCCTCTGGCCGATAGCCATGGACAATACCAATTCAATTATCACCACAAACATATCCCCCAAGGCAAGGAGACTGAATTTCTGCGCCAGGCATTCCGCCGCGATTTCGAGTTGAACGGGCCCAGCCTGGCCCGCATGATCCGGGTCATGCTCATGGGCTGGCAGCGCTATAAAAATCATCCGGACCCATGTGTGCGCAGCCGCTATAAAAAAGAAATAAAGCCTATCCGATCAACATATGCCGCTGCTCTCTGGGCCATGCACAAATCATATCGGGATGATGCGCGCATGCACCGCCAATTGGGCAAACTTTTGCGCGATCTGTATACGGAATTCGGCCTGTTAACCAGGATGTTCGCACCCTTGGCCGGCAGATATGTCACAGGTGCCATTAAACGCGAACAAAAGCGACTTGCCCGTGGCTGGACTTATGAGCCCGCCACCTGTTATGAAAAAAACGCCCCGGCAAAAAAACTTGCCAAAAAAGGCAGCACTGCAAAACCGGTCCAGCCGATAGCGGGGGCAGTCCTCAAACCCCTGCCCAATACAGACTAAATAATCTGTGGGG
>JAFGIF010000290.1 GCA_016929755.1 Deltaproteobacteria bacterium
AGCCTGACCCATAAGGAAATCCCATATTCAGTTGCAGTGTTCATTGAGGAATTCAAAGAAGGAGATCCCACATATATAAGCGCTGTTATTCATGTTGAAAAGACCTCGCAAAAAGCAATTATAATAGGTAAGGGCGGGAAAATGTTAAAAGAAATTGGGACTCAGGCAAGGATAGATATTCAGAAGTTCCTGGGAAGCCGGGTGTTTCTGGAATTATTCGTGAGGGTTACCAGGAATTGGACCAAGAATCCGAATATGATGAAAGATTTGGGATATAAGTAAATGCCGGTTGTAGCTATTGTTGGAAAACCAAACGCAGGCAAATCCACGTTGTTTAATGCTCTTATCAAAGACAGAAGAGCCATTGTCGGACCTCAGCGTGGTATTACCCGCGACAGGATTTATGCTCTCTGTCCAATTGATGAAAATTTTGTAGTAGATCTCGTTGACACCGGCGGGTATGACTCCTGGTTGGATACCGAGTTCGGTTCGTCCGTCAGGGAGCAAACCATGCTGGCCATTGAAGATGCAGATCTCTTAGTGTGCGTCCTCGATGCCAGGGATGGTGTTACGGCTGATGATCTTGAGCTCATACAAACGTTGAGAAAATCTAATGCAAATGTGATTTATGTTGCAAATAAGGTGGATGACCCTAACAGTTTCATGAATGCCGGTGTGCTTTATGAGGTTGGTATCTCGGATTTTATAGAGATTTCGGCATTGAATAATCGAGGGCTACAGCATCTGAAAGAGGAACTGAAAAGTCATTTACAACCGGTTGATGTTTATCAGGAAGAACAAGTAAAAAGTGCGGTACGGGTCAGCATTCTGGGCAGACCCAATGTCGGAAAATCATTGATGCTCAATAAAATCATCGGAGAAGACCGGGCTATAGTCTCGCCGGAGGCCGGAACAACCAGGGATTATGTTGATTTCCCCTTGAGTTTAGCAGGGAAGAATTATGTCTTCGTAGATACAGCCGGTATCCGCAGAAAATCAAGGATTAAGGGAAAGATCGAAAGGGTCAGCGTCATGCGTTCGCTGCACAATATCGCAGAATCGGATGTTTGTTTGTACCTGATTGAACCGCTCGAAGGAATGACTGAACAGGACAAACGTCTTTGTGGACAGATTATAGAGCATGGCCGGGCGTTTGTGCTGGTGGTGAATAAAAGTGATTTGATCAGCACGCAAGAATCAGCCCGACTGCGCAAAACATTAGAAGACACTATGCGTTTCTTGCCGGGATTGAAGATTATTTTTGTATCGGCTCTGAGCGGGAAAAATGTCAACAAACTCTATCCGGTTATAAATGAATTATTTTTCAAGACCACAACAAAAGTTACAACTCCCAGAATCAATCGAATAATACGAGAAATCACTGAGGCTGCACCGCCACCGGCGATCAAGGGCCGACGCATAAAATTCTATTATGCTAACCAGGTGGGAGTTGCTCCGCCCCGTTTCAGGATTGTCACAAATTACCCGGATAAAGTTCCCAGGAATTATTCGCGATATATTTCAGGTTCCATCAAAAAGCATTGCAACATAGAGGGAATTCCAATCAAGATCCAGTTCGTTGGAAAATAGCAAATAATAATTTATAAGAAATATGATTTTTGTTGTTGACATGCATCAATCGAAATGTTTCTATGCGCAGAAACATAGAGATTGTTTCTGTGAGTAGGAACATTGATGAGGTTGTAGTGAGGAAGGTATGAACAAGAACATTTCAGAATTAGCCGATGTTATCTGTCGTATTAACAATGTGGAGCTGATGAAACGCTTGTTACAGGAAATCCTTACCCCGCAAGAAATCGATACCCTGGTTTTGCGTTGGGAACTCCTGAAATTATTGGATCAGGGTCTGTCCCAACGTGAGGTTGCCAGAAGACTTGGCATCAGCCTCTGTAAGATTACCAGAGGATCCCGGGAACTTAAGAAGGAAGATTCTGCCATCAAAAAAGTTCTTAACTCTTATTTACCTCGAGAACGAATATCATCGAAAGAAAACCAGTAAGGAGGATTGATATGACTGTAAAAGTATTGTTACGAGAGGATGAGATCCCGAGGAAGTGGTATAATCTCGCTGCGGATTTGCCTTCTCCAATGCAGCCGCCGCTTGGCCCGGATGGAAAGCCGATCACTCCGGATGCTCTTGCACCGGTTTTTCCCATGAACCTTATCGAACAGGAAGTAAGCCAGGAAAGGTGGATAGACATACCTGAGGAGATTTTGGAGATCCTCTATCGCTGGCGTCCATCTCCTCTCAGGCGAGCCAGATACCTGGAAAAGGCGCTTGGTACACCGGCGCGGATTTACTACAAAGATGAAGGAGTATCACCTCCGGGCAGTCACAAACCCAACACTGCGGTAGCTCAGGCCTGGTATAACAAGCAATTCGGCATTGAAAAGATAACTACCGAAACCGGCGCCGGGCAATGGGGCAGCGCCCTTTCATTTGCCTGTGCTCTTTTGGGATTGAAGTGTAAGGTCTACATGGTCAGAATCAGTTTCGATCAGAAACCGTTCAGAAAACTGATGATGAACGTCTGGGGAGCCGAGTGCGTGGCCAGCCCATCACCACTGACTCAGGCAGGACGTGATATTCTGGCCAAAGATCCTGATACTCCCGGCAGTCTCGGCATAGCAATCAGTGAGGCCATTGAAGAGGCGGTGGGCGATGAGAGCGGTAAGACCCGCTATTCTCTGGGCAGTGTGCTCAATCATGTCATGCTGCATCAGACCATTATCGGACTGGAAGCCAAGAAACAACTCGAAAAGATAGGTGAAAACAAGGTTGATATAATAATCGGCTGTGCCGGAGGCGGGAGCAACTTTGCCGGAATTTCTTTTCCGTTTGTTGCCGACAAGATAAACGGGGCTGAGATCGAGATTATCCCGGTCGAACCGGCTTCGTGTCCGACCATGACCAGGGCACCCTTTACCTATGATCACGGTGATGTGGCCAGGATGACGCCGCTATTGCCAATGCATACATTAGGGCATGAGTTTGTTTCTCCGCCAATTCATGCCGGTGGGCTCAGATACCATGGCATGTCACCCCTGGTCAGTCAGGCCATCGTCGAGGGTCTTTTGACCCCCCGTTCGGTAAATCAGCTTCAATGTTATGAGAGTGCCATGTTGTGGACACGTACTGAAGGATACATTCCGGCACCCGAGACCAGCCATGCAATTGCGGCTGTAATCGATGAGGCCAAGAAGGCCAGGGAGGAAGGCAAAGAAAAGGTTATCCTGTTCAACTGGAGCGGTCATGGGCTTATGGATTTGACCGGGTATGAGGCCTTTCTTGAGGGAAGGCTTGCCGATTATCCGCTTCCTGAAGATGAACTTCAGCGTTCGTTAGTGTCCATTAGGGGTTTACCGAAGGCCGCAAAAAACAAGACCGGCAGGTGGTAGGAGCATATGAACACCAGCAATGATAATAAGGAGACAAGGTGCCCCATGCTGGGGCACCCGGTCCCGTTCAGCTATTGTCGAAATCTGAATAATTTTCTGCCTTGCCGCAACATAATGGATTGCTGGTTCGAAAAATTTGATATTCAGCTCTTCATTCATGCAAATTATACAGATGAACAAATCAAGATAATTTTTTTACCACCCAAACCTAAAATGGAGCAGATTTTAGAGCTCATACAGGC
>JAFGIF010000051.1 GCA_016929755.1 Deltaproteobacteria bacterium
CCCGCCGAACATACGCAAACTGTTTCCCAATTCAAAGGCCCTGATCGTCAGCGGCAAGGTGATTGACCGTGCAATGCTGGCCAAGGGCGGCGCCATGACCATTGCCGCCAACGGCAGAAACAGTATCGTGATCAGAGGTTCTCTGCTGGCCGCACAGAAGGCCAATGCCGCAATCATAATCGAGATCGCCAGATCAGAAAGCAACTACTGTCTGGTCAACATGTGGAACATAGCCAGGTATGTTGATACCCTGTGCAATGAACTAGGGATCACAGTTCCGGTTGCTGTTCATGCCGACCATTTCGGCTTGAAAAGCCCGCAAGAGGTTGATCCGGCAAAAAAAATACTCCCCTCACTGATCGATGCCGGGATCACCTCGATCGCCATTGATGCCTCGCATATGAGCGACGATCAAAACCTGCTGGCCAATATTGAATTAAGCAAGTACGTCCCCACATGGGCCGGGTATGAAACCGAAGTAGGCGAAATTAAGGGAAAAGAAGGACTTTCAACTCCAGCAGAAGCCTCGTTCCTCATCCAGGGGCTCAATGCCCACCGAATCTATCCCGACTGGATTGCCCTCAATAACGGCACGACGCACGGAATCGAAGAAAGTGATTCGGGAATCAATGTCGAGCTTACCCGTGAAATCCACTCAGCCCTTGAAAAATACGGGATTTCCGGTGCGCAGCACGGCACCTCGGGTAACAGCCTTGAGCGCCTAAAACGCATTGCCGGTGAAACCAGCACGACAAAGGCCAATGTAGCCACCGCGCTGCAGATGATCTCCTGGGGTGTAAAGGTAAATGATTACGGCAACGCCATTATGAAAGACGGCAAATTCATCAAGCTGGGCGCCTCAGGTGTAACCGACATTCTCTGGGCTGATATGATGTCGTATGCCGATGAAAAAGGCCTGAAGGGCGGAGATGTGAAAAAGCTCAATCTGCCCTTTGAAAACAAGATGCTCTCAGAACCGAAAGAAATTCGGGATCGAATGACAAGCGCTGTCTCAGACTTTGTCTATGAACTGCTTGCCGAATGGTTCAATGCACAAGATACGGCACCATTGGCAATAGCTTCAATTCTGGAAGCCGGATCTTATGACCTGGGTCCCAAGGGAACCCTTATTGAAAATCCGGCTGAATGGACACCAGATAAAATCAATAAACGCGCCCGGAGTCTGCACAAGAAAAACTCCGAATCCGATAAAAATTACGATGATTAAAGTCCTGGCTGCTTGACGGACGATAAAATCTATGGCATTAGGCTTTCACTGAAAAAAAGAGGAAAAAAATTATGGCAAGAGTTACCATTGAAGATTGTCTGGAACAGGTTGAAGATCGTTTTTCACTCGCAATAGCTGCATCAAAACGCACCAAACAACTCATGAAGGGTGCCAATGTTTTATCCAAGCGAAAAGAAAATAAATATGTCGTAAGCGCCTTACGCGAGATTGCTGAAGGAAAAATTGCCCTTAGTGATAAGCAATGACCAAGAAAGATTATTACGAAATTTTAGGCCTATCTCACTCAGCAAACAACAATGAGATAAAAAAAGCTTACCGGCAACTGGCCATGAAATATCACCCCGACAGGAATCCCGGGGACAAGGATGCCGAGGGTCATTTCAAGGAAGCGGCCGAGGCATATGAAGTCCTGCGGGATCCGGAAAAACGCCGGATTTATGATCAGTACGGGCATGAAGGTCTGTCAGGGTCAGGGTTCCAGGGATTTTCTAATTTCGACGACATCTTCGAGAGTTTCTCAGATCTTTTCGGCGATATGTTCGGCTTTTCGTCCGGGAGAAGATCGTCCCGCCGAAGACCGACACGAGGCGCAGACCTGAGGTTTGACGCCACCATTACCCTTAATGAAGCTGACAGTGGAAAAGAAATCGAACTTGATATTCCCAAGACACAACCCTGCGATATTTGTGAAGGCAGCGGGGCTCAGCCCGGAACATCTCCCCAGAGATGCGACGCGTGCGGTGGAAAGGGCCAGGTTTACAGATCCCAGGGATTTTTTACCATCTCAAGCACATGTCCCAAGTGTGGCGGCACCGGCCAATTCATTGCAAAACCCTGCAAGACATGTAAAGGCTCCGGAACCGTAGCGCGCAAAAAACAGTTAAAGGTCAAAATTCCGGCGGGTATTGATACCGGCGGCACTTTGCGCATTACCGGAGAGGGAGACCTGGGGGAACACGGCGGGCCGCCGGGCGATCTTTACGTGATTATTCAGGTCAAACCTCATGAACTATTCATCCGTCAGGGAGATAATCTCTACATTGAAGTTCCGGTTTCATTTATACAGGCCACGCTGGGAACCACAATCAAGATCCCAACGCTGAAAGACAGCGAAGATCTCGAAATTAAACCGGGAACCCAACCGAATGATGTATACACGATCAAAGGCAGCGGCATAAAACATCTGCGGGGTGCCGGCCACGGCGATCTGAAAGTCGGAATACGGGTGGTGATACCGAACAAACTCAGCAAAGAACAGGAAGAGCTTCTGAGAAACTTCGCCGAAATCTCCGATGACATGGTAAAAGACCCCTCAAAATCGAAGAAGAGGTTCAGTTTATTTTAAACAGTGAGCGGCCCTTCATTGAACAGTTCCGATCCTCCTTCCGGGAATATGCGTGGGAACTTGTCCAGCAAAAGAATGAACGCAGCGTTTACCGGCTTTCCCGAGATGGGCAAGCCCGCCTATATGTAAAAATATATCATCCGCAAAATTATATGCAGCGTCTCAGGAACTGGTTATACCCGAAAACCCTGCACGAATTAAAACAGATCAACAAGCTACGACAATCAGGTTTTAATGTCCCATCGGTTGCCACTCATCTTAAGAATGGCGCCTGCTCTGCTCTGGCGACACAGGCCATCGAACCCGCCCGAGAACTCAATGAAATTGAGAAACCGGATCAGGCTAACATCATGCTGGAAATGGCTTATCAATTCATCTCAAGGGGCTTTATCCATGAAGATATGCACGCGGGCAACATCCTCCTGGACACCTCGGACACACCTTTTTTGGTAGACTGTTATGAGATCAAACAGGTTTCAGAGCCATCCGATAAACAGATTATAGCCATGTTCGGCCAAATTGTAAGCCTGTACAACATCCCCGATGAAATATTAAACAAATACCTGGCTAAACTGTTGCCCGACTCCGATTACGAAAAAATGATCTCGACTACCAGAAACCTCGCTAAAAAATTTAAACGATCTCGAATAAAGCGCTGGATAAAGCGATCCCTGCGCAATGGAAGTTTTTCCAGAAAGGTATCCACGCCTGAAAGCACCGCCTGGATTAACAGAAAGCATGATATCGATGTTCTCGAGCTGATCCGGCAGCATAAAGAAAACCTCAATAACAACCGTAACATCCTCAAAAAACAGGAAAAAACTCAACTCAGCCTGGTGGGAAAGTACTGCATTAAATCATACAAAGCGCCCAACCAGTTTCAGAAGCCATACGCGATACGTGCCTGGGAGGGTCTGCTGAGACTGTACTTCAATGACTATTTTGTACCCGATCCTGTTTCAGCCATTGTGTTCAGAGACAAATCCAGCGCCTTGATAACCAAAGCGTTGGATCTGCCCAGCCTGGACAAGCTGCTCTACCATGAGGATAAGACCCTGCAAACCTCCGCCAAGCATAGGCTGGCCGGCAGCCTTGGCGCAATGATCGGGCAGATGCATGCAGGGGGCATTTATCATGCAGACCTGAAGGCCTGTAACATCCTTGTCGAGATCAAAGAAGGCAAGCTGTATCTGCTGGATACCGACAGAGTTGCCTGTCAAACATCCCTGAACAGTCGCAGGCGTTTAAAAAACCTGGTCCAGATCAATAACAGCATTCCTAAAAAAATATCCCGAACACTCAGGATGCGGTTTTTAAACAGTTATGCAAAAATCACACAGGATGACGCGAAAAAGCTGTTCAGGCTTGTGTGGGATGCTGCCCGGGGCATTGAAATCGTATTTACAACTGATTCCGGCGATCAGGTTGACCGCTGGGACCAGCGTTTCTAGTCCTTTAAGATACTCGAAGGATCTGTCCGCACTTTTTCGAGCTTGGCCTTGAAATCTTCCGTCGGTTCTACCCCGCTTTTTTTCAGCATCTGCTCGGCATGCAGGCCAATGTTACGCGTGTCCTGATAAAAGCTGTCTGTGTGGCGGGCCCTGGAATCATACGAATTCAGACGGTCGCTGGAAGAAGAATGGTAGTTAACCCGGGAGATTATCCTCTTTATATCCACAGACCCGCAGGAATCGCAGGCCAGATCATCCGGATCATTATATCCCCGGAGCAATATCCCCTGAATATTTCCGCAATTATTACACTTATATTCGTAAATCGGCATTTTCTCTATATATCAGAAATCCCATGCGTATTACAATGAATCATTGGAATCGATAAATAAACCGGATCCCCAGTAACATATGATTGAAACGCATTAGAGGGGATCCGGTTTTATGTATTACCCTTCTTCGCCCTTTACCTCTTCGAACTCGGCATCGACCACATCCTCTTCGGGTTTGGAAGTTGATTCTCCCTTTGCTGCGGATGGACCGCCGCCTTCTTCGCTTGTGGCAGACTGATACATCGCCTCTGCCAGCTTATGAGAGGCGGTGGTCAAGGCATCTAATTTCTGTTCAATCAGATCGACATTATCGCCTTTCATGGCGTCTTTCAAATCAATTACGGCATTCTCAATTTGGGAGCGAGTCTGCGCATCAACCTTGTCACCATACTCTTTCAAGGTCTTTTCCGTTGTATAGACAAGACTATCGGCCTTATTCTTGGCTTCGACAAGAGATTGGCGCTTCTTGTCTTCAGCCTCGTGTTCCTCTGACTCTCGCACCATGCGGTCTATATCTTCCTGATTCAAGCCGGAAGAACTGGTAATCTTGATGGACTGCTCTTTGCCGGTTGCCTTATCCTTTGCCGAAACATGCAGAATCCCGTTGGCATCTATATCGAAGCTGACCTCGATTTGGGGAATACCGCGTGGAGCAGGAGGAATGCCAACCAAATCGAAATGCCCGAGCAGCTTGTTGTCGCTGGCCATAGGCCTTTCACCCTGGAAAACCCGGATCGTAACTGCGTTTTGATTATCATCGGCCGTCGAGAAAACCTGAGTCTTCTTGGTCGGAATCGTGGTGTTTCTCTCAATAATCTTGGTAAACACCCCGCCCAAGGTCTCGATACCGAGAGAAAGCGGTGTGACATCCAGCAGGAGTACATCCTTGACATCACCGCCGAGAACTCCGCCCTGGATTGCAGCACCGAGCGCGACAACCTCATCAGGGTTGACTCCCTTATGCGGTTCCTTGTTGAATAACGACTTGACCTTTTCCTGTACCTTGGGCATCCTGGTCTGGCCACCGACCAGAATGACTTCATCGATATCAGAAGCACTCAGCCCGGCGTCCGCAAGTGCCTTTTGGCAGGGACCTTCAATCTTCTGAATGATATCGTCCACCAGAGATTCGAGCTTGGATCTGCTCAACTTCATGTTCAGGTGCTTGGGGCCTGACTGGTCAGCCGTGATGAACGGAAGATTAATTTCGGTTTCCATCATCGTGGAGAGTTCATGCTTGGCCCTTTCGGCCGCTTCCTTCAGCCTCTGAAGGGCCATGCGGTCCTTGCTCAGATCAACGCCTGTCTCCTTTCTGAACTCGGAAACCAGATAATCGATAATGCGATTATCAAAATCTTCGCCACCCAGATGGGTATCTCCGTTGGTTGATTTTACCTCGAATACACCGTCACCAATCTCAAGGATCGAGATATCGAACGTACCTCCACCCAGATCAAAAACCGCCACCTTTTCTTCTTTCTTTTTGTCAAGGCCATAGGCCAGCGCGGCTGCTGTAGGTTCGTTTATAATCCGCTTTACATTGAATCCGGCGATCTTCCCTGCGTCTTTCGTGGCCTGCCGCTGTGAGTCGTTGAAATAGGCCGGTACAGTCACAACTACATCATCGATTTTTTCCCCCAGATAGGCCTCGGCATCGTTTTTCAGTTTTTGTAAAACCATAGCCGAAATCTCAGGAGAAGCGTACTTGCGATCATTTATCTCCAGAGCTGCATCGCCGTTATCAGCCTTAACGATTTTATAGGGCATGATCCCGATATCTTTCTGTACCACCGCATCTTCAAATCTTCTTCCGATCAATCTCTTGATGGCATAGAGCGTATTTTCGGAGTTTGTAATCGCCTGACGTCTGGCAACCTGTCCTACCAGCCTTTCTCCGGCACTGGTAAACGCCACAACCGAAGGAGTAGTCCTCGCGCCCTCAACATTCGCTATTACCTTGGGTTCGCCAGCCTCCATAATCGCCATGCATGAATTTGTAGTCCCGAGATCAATCCCTAGGATCTTTCCCATCTTGTATCTCCTCCTTGTCTGTTTCTGTTATCATCCTGACACAGTCACCTTTGCCGGTCGCAAAACTCTTTCGTGCAGCATAAATCCCTTTTCAATCTCATCCAGGACCATATTATTCTCAACATCATCCCTTTTGATCTGCATCATTGCTTCATGGTAATTCGGATCAAAGGCAACGTCTTTTGTTTCTATAGGCTCAACATTATGTTTTTTCAAGGTCTCTAGAAACAGTTTTTCCGTCATCAACAATCCCTCGATAAAGTTTTCATCATCCGGATACATTTCTCTTGCCATGATAATCGACTTTTCAATAACATCGTACACCAGCAGAAAATCCTTTAATAGAACTGTATTGCCGAATTTAACAACCTCTGCGTGTTCCCTTAAGGTCCGCTTTTTCATATTTTCCATCTCGGCATGTACCCGCAGATATTTATCCTTCAGCCCCGCCAGTTCAATCTCAAGATCCTGAATTCTTTCGGCAGGGTCTTTTTCCGTTTCCGTACTCGATTCTTTTTTGGCTTTAGACTGCAGAGCCTCTTCTATTTCCTCTGAGATGTTGCTGTAATTTTCGTCTTTCATGCTATAAATCCTCCAACATGTTGCTTAGATAATTTGCCATGTATCCGACCAGGGGGATTACTCTTGAATAATCCATACGGATAGGACCGATTACACCAAGTGAACCCAGGGGAATATCCCCTCGATAATATCCGCTTGCAACCATGCTAAAATCGTGCATTCCGAGATAGCCCATTTCCTCTCCGAGAAGCACCCTGACTCCCGGAATTTCCAGCACCATATTAAGTATACGAACAATACGGCCCTTGTCTTCAAAGGTGTTGAGGATCTCCCTGAGCTTGTCCAGATCGGCAAGATCGGGGGAATTAAAAACACTTTCTTTTCCTTCTATTACAATATCAGGGGTATCTTCGAAACAATCCAGGGCAACCATGCCGAGACCGATAGCCTGGCTCACTATACGATCAAAGCGAGCCTTTTCACTGGAAATTTCCTGCAGGAGGGCATCGCGCATTTCCTGGATTGTCAGATCCGCGTAGTAGGTATTTAAATAATTTGAGTAGCTGACAAGGTCATCCTGTAAAATATCTTCACCATGAACAAACTGGTTGTATACAACACCGGATCTGCTGACCAGGATCACCAGAATTTTTTTGGCATCGAGCCTGACAAACTCGATGCGTTTCAGAAAAAACGCTTCAAGTTTCGGCATGATTACAATTGCAGCATTCTGGGAAATGTGTGACAAGAGATGTGATGCCTGTTTGATAGTCTCTTTAAGACTGAGCACAGGTTTTGCCAGGCTCCTGGCAATCATGGTCCTGTCGCCTCTCGATAAGGCTTTAAATTCCATGATCTCATCGAGAAAACAGCGAAATCCTTCCGGGGTGGGAATTCTACCGGCCGAAACATGGGGTTGGTAGAGAAACCCCATTTCCTCCAGGTCCGCCATCACGTTGCGAACCGTGGCGGGTGAAATGTTCAGAACATATTTTCGAGATACAACTCGAGAACCAACCGGTTCCCCAGTTGCAACATATTCCTGAATTATAGCTTCCAGAATGCTTTTGTCTCGTTCACCCAACATGTATGCCATGATCTATTTTAGCACTCGCCTTGTTTAACTGCTAACAAATAACTTATAGTAACTCTGAATAATGATGTCAATATACAAAAGGATGCCTGTTTCTCAGGCAGGAAAACACTGGACAAACCTTCAAGTTTTGCATATTGACATGAAAAGCTCGGATAAAGAAATACGGGCATTTCCATTACCAACAAGAGGCTGCACATGAAGGAAAAAGTTGAATCCATTCTACGGGACACCATTCACACTCTCATCAAAAAGGGGGCCCTGCCTGATGCCGGGGATATCGACATCTCCGTCAGCATCCCTCAAAATAAGGATTTCGGAGATTTTGCCACAAATATTGCTCTGGTGCTGGCCTCCA